>JALHTN010000243.1 GCA_022865865.1 Anaerolineales bacterium | reverse complement strand
GGCGATTTTCTGGGGGCAGGCGCATGCAGGTTTCAAAGTGGCTGTGGCCATTGGAAACCTGCGCAACCCCAAACTTTTCGCACCTTTCGTATCGTACCTTAAGTCCTTGGAAGGCTTGCGAAAACTGCGAAAACTGCGAAAACTTCCACCCCAATCGTCCCAACATTGCCAGAAATACCATGCCTTATGTTACAATTCCCCTGAAACAATCCTGCCGGAACTTTCCGAATTCCAATCCGGCACGACTACAAAATTCTGTTCTCATAGGAGTTTTATGTCACAACCTGATCCCCGTATTCAAAAACTGAATAACATGCGTGATACCGCCAATCAGGGCGGCGGTCAAGAGCGCATCGAAAAGCAGCATGCCAAGGGCAGCCTCACCGCCCGCGAACGCATCGCCCTCCTTCTCGACAAAAACACTTTCCACGAACTGGAATCCTTCACCACCCAGCAGAACGATCCCAATGCTGAAAGTCCCTTAGGGGATGGTGTTGTCACCGGTTATGGCAAGGTGGACGGACGCACGGTCTACCTCTATGCCCAGGACTTTACCGTTCAGGGTGGTGCCCTCGGCGAGATGCACAGCCGCAAGATCTGCCGCGTGATGGACCTCGCTGTCCAGACCGGCAACCCCATTGTCGGCATGATAGACTCGGGTGGCGCGCGTATTCAGGAAGGCGTCAAGAGCCTTGGCGGTTACGCAGAGATCTTCAAGCGCAACGCCCAATACTCCGGTGTCGTTCCCCAGATCAGCCTCATCCTCGGCCCCTGTGCCGGCGGTGCAGCCTATTCTCCGGCCGTTACCGACCTGATCATCATGGTCGATAAGCACTCCTTCATGTTCCTCACCGGTCCCCAGGTGATCAAGACCGTTACCGGTGAAGAGATCGATTTCGAATCCCTGGGTGGTGCCAATGTTCACCTCTCGGTCAGCGGAACCAGCCACCTCATGGCCCCCACCGAACAAGAGGCCATCCAACTTTGCCGCTTTGCGCTTGCCTATCTACCCTCTAATAATGTAGATAACCCGCCTCTCCTGCCTAATGGTGATGACCCGATGCGCCGTACGCAGTCCTTGAATACCCTGGTTCCCACTGATCCCAGTGAACCGTATAGCATGCTCACCGCCATCCAGGCCATCGTCGATCAGGGTTCCTTCCGTGAATTGCAGTCCGGCTTTGCCCGCAACGCCATCATCGGCTTTGCCCGTCTGGATGGTCGCTCAGTCGGCATTGTTTCCCAGGAGCCCAATGTCATGGCTGGTGTCATTGACATTGATGCCTCAGACAAGATCAGCCGCTTTGTGACCTTGTGTGATGCCTTCAATCTTCCCATCGTCACCTTTGTGGATTCCCCCGGTTTCCTTCCGGGTGTGGATCAGGAACACCGCGGAATCATCCGCCATGGTGCCAAAGTTTTGTATGCCTATTCCGTTGCCAACGTCCCCAAGGTCAGTGTGGTCACCCGCAAAGCCTATGGCGGTGCCTATGTGGTCATGAGCAGCAAATACCTGGGTACGGATATCACCTACGCCTGGCCCAGTGCTGAGATTGCTGTGATGGGTGCTGAGGGTGCGGTTAAAATCCTCTACCGCCGCGAGATTGCCAACGCCGAAGATGGCAGTGCAGAACGTTCCCGCCTCGAAGCAGAGTACCGTGAACAATTCCTCAATCCCTATGCAGCAGCCAAAGCGGGTTATGTGGATGATGTCATTGAGCCGGCTGAAACCCGTCACATGCTCATCAGCGCTTTGGATGCCATCAAAGGCAAGTTCTCACCCGGCCCTGCCCGTAAGCATGGCAACATGCCGGTATAGATGAGGAGCCACATCAATGAATGATATTTCAACCGGATTATTGATCACAGGCATAGGCATGGGGCTTGTCTTCGCGGTCATCATCCTCTTATGGGGTTTGATGGCACTTCTCGTCAGAGTCACATCGCCAAATCGCAAAGCTGATCTCCCTGGGCAAATCGAATTAGAACCTGCTGGGAATGAAACAGATCTATCCTTGAGCCTGGACAAATACAAGGCTGCTGCCGCTGCAGTGGCTTATGCGATCAACCTGCGCTCAGGGCATCTTCCAGGCAAACTGGATGCCTCACCAACAAATCTTTCAAGCAACTGGCAGGCAGCCGCACGTACCAGGTTAATAAATAATCAAAACAACAGAGGGCGACGATCATGAAAATGCAAGTGAAAATTGAAGAACAGGTTTATGAAGTTGAAGTCGAAGATCTCAATGCCAGACCAGTCATCGCTTTGGTGGATGGTGAACGTATTGAAGTATGGCCTGAGGACGATACGTCTGAGGTGCCTGTCACAGCGTCTGTTGTACCTGCCCAAAGCAGGGCGGCAGGTCCTGTTCCATTGGCAAAACCAGCCGCTACGAGCAGCAGTCTGGCGGTAACTTCTCCTTTACCGGGCGTGATTGTCTCCATTGATGTCAAGCCCGGCGACCTGGTCAAACATGGTCAGACCTTGTGTACTCTGGAAGCGATGAAAATGAAAAATGCCATTCGCGCCACCCGGGAAGGTACCATCGCTGAAGTGCTTATCGCCAATGGAGATCAGATTCAGCACGGTCAAACCTTGATCACTTATAAAGCCTGACGGAGAGCCTACCCATGGATTTTGGATTCTTAACGCAAGAACTTGGCAAGGGTTTTGCAAATTTTACCTGGGGCAATATCATCATGATTACCGCAGGTTTGGTACTGGTTGGGCTGGCTGTTTTCAAGGAGTATGAACCGGTCTTGTTATTACCCATCGGCTTTGGCTGTATCATGGCCAATCTCGGTATGTCCAGCGAGGTCGGGTTCATGAAGGTCATCTATGATGCCGGCATCAAGACCGAGATCTTCCCCTTACTGATCTTTGTCGGTGTCGGTGCGATGATTGATTTCAGCCCTCTTCTCTCGCAACCCAGCATGGTTTTACTTGGTGCGGCTGGTCAATTTGGCATCTATGGCACCTTGCTCCTGGCGCTGCTTTTGGGCTTTCCCATGAACCAGGCAGCCTCGATCGGTGTGATCGGCGCCATCGATGGTCCGACGGCTATCTTCGTGGGTAGCAAGCTCGCACCAGAGATCCTTGCGCCTATTGCCGTGGCAGCTTATTCTTATATGAGCCTGATCCCGATCATACAACCGCCCATTATGAAGTTGATGACCACCAAAAAGGAACGCCTGATCCGCATGGAGTATTCTCCCAAGCCGGTATCGCGTCTCACAAAGGTAATCTTCCCTATCTTGGTCACTATTATTGTCAGCCTTATTGCCCCTGATGCAGCCCCTTTGATTGCTGCCTTGATGCTTGGTAATCTCCTGCGTGAAGCGATGGTCGTAGATCGTTTGAGTAAATCTGCTCAAAATGAGATCATCAATATCGCTACTCTTTTCCTGGGTCTGGCAATTGGCTCAACCATGACAGCAGCAAGCTTCCTGAATTTTGCTACTTTAAAAATCCTGGCATTGGGTTTGATCGCCTTTGTTCTTGATACTGTCGCTGGCCTTTTATTCGGCAAGCTAATGGCAGTCGTCACCCACAACAAGGTCAACGCATTGATTGGCGCCTGTGGCATCAGTGCCTTTCCAATGGCAGGGAGACTCTCTGCCAAAATGGCACAGGATGAAGACTTTGAGAATTTCATCCTGATGCATGCAATGGGCTCCAACACAGCCGGTCAACTCGGCAGTGTGATTGCCGGTGGTTTGTTATTGGCTCTGGTTACAGGGCTGG
>JALHTN010000242.1 GCA_022865865.1 Anaerolineales bacterium | reverse complement strand
TGTGGCAGCCGAAGAGCAATATGGTGGTCAACAATGGATGAAATTTTATTGGTGTTAGCTGTGCAAGCATAGCATACCAGAAATATCATTTTCCCCGGATTAGCCGATTGTTCGGATACCTAGATCAGGTACTTCAAATAATACGAATCCCCCTCAGATGGAATAATTATATTACGATTAAGATGGAATCAGCGAGTAACCTGGTTGAAATAATTATAGGTAGCTTCGGACATTGTGGCCACTAATTCAGATGCCGGCTCCCAAATTAACTGATCCTGGTGGTTAATGAATATCGATAACACGTAATTTCCTCCGGGTGTATAGACGATGCCGGCATCGCCCAGGGTGTTCATCACCCCGAAATAAGTAACCCAACCATGCTTGTGGGCTACGGGAGTGCCATCCGGGACACCCGCTTCGATCAAAAGGCCAAGATCGTTATTACCTAAATAATTGATCATGGATTGGCACTCTGCCTGGGTGAACTCATCCGGAAAAACTGCTAACAAATTTCCCTCTCCCCGTTGGGTGCACTGGTAAATATCCTCCATCAGCATACCAATATCTGAAGGAGTGGTTTGATTGTAAATGTCCGGATCGGTATTGATATCTGTGCGCAGATTGGCAGGAGTCTGGAAGGCTGCCAGCAGGGGAGCTCCGGGATAAAACTCTCCTGCAAGAAAAGTGTTTTCAAGTCCCAATGTTTGCATATCTGCAGTGACATCCAACGGTCCGGTGAAGGGATCAATGACGCGTTCCATCAACCAATCGGCGGGATCATTTCCAGATTTCACGATCATTTCTTCGATTAAACGAGTGGTTTCAGAATCAGGATTTTCATCCAGGCGGCGGTATGCAGAAACCATGATCGGAATTTTTATGATACTGGCACCGGTGAAGGCGACATCTGGATTGGTTGAGAAATCCTCGCCCTGACTGTAAGCAAAATTGATCTCCTCACCTGTCTGCAAATCCGCCAGATACAACCCAACCAGGCCATCAAATTCAGCCAGATCAACAATTTGCTTCAACATAATCTCGAGGTTGCCGATGGAAGGCTTAGGTGGATTAGTTTTTGCAAGTGGGAGATCGACAACCCTTCTGGAAGGAGATCGCAGCGCGGTATCGACCAAGTCCACTGAGCGGTTGATATTCAATGCCGTCCCCTGGGTTCCTGATTGAAAATTCACTGTTCCCACTGCTGGTAAAGGCGGGATTGGGGGTAGGTCATAGCGTTGAGCAATCTCATTTTCCAGATATGTCTCCAGGCGAGATTCTGAGAAGGAAGCTATGAGGGGGATTGAAACCGGTGCAGCTGTGCGCCTCCAGAGGTAATTCCAGAACTCGGTCCAGAATGGCTGTTGGCTGCGGTTTTGATCGGCCGCGGCCAGCATGGCTTCCAAATCGAGTTCGAATTCAGCGGAAGCAGGGGTCAGAAGGATAATCTCCTCACCATAATGGAGCTCAACCGGGGTTGTTGAATATGCCTCCAATAAACGTTGTGCACTGGTAGCCCTATCCAGGCCACCAACAGGCACCTCAGCGATCTCCATACCAGCAGGGAAGTTAGCCCTTAAGCGACTGAAACTCACCAGCTGCAAGGTAATAACAGCGACCGCTGCGAGAATTAAGAATAGGGAGACCCAGCGAAGTGCTGGAGTGGAATTGCTTCTCATCAGACCGAACTATATCACAACCTTTGACCAGGGAAAGAGATTTATAAACAATTATTAACCTTCAAATTGTAGGGGTGGTGATGAAGTTTATGTTCCGTCTTGGTTGAATTATGGTGGTTATGAGGCGTCCGACCCCCGATGGTGGAATATATATAAAATGTTAATATTTATGACTGATAAAAGATCGCTTCAAAGGGTAAAATTACCTGTCTATGGTATGATGAAAATTTAGGAGGTTTAATTGGGAAAGACTGAAAAACGACCACTTCTGCCAATTTTGCTCATTGCTGCTGGAGTAATCATACTTATCGTCGCTGTTGCCAGCATTTTCGTGTTCTCTGGAAGAGAGGAACCTTCATTTGTTGATGTTCCCAGTCAAGATATACCCTATGCAAACATCGCCAGGGTAGATTTGTCAACTGCCAAAAGCGCTTTTGATTCTGGGGAAGCAGTTTTTGTTGACGTTCGAGATCAGGCTTATTTTAATGACGCGCATATACCTGGCGCCAAGTCGATCCCGCTGGATGAGTTTGATTCAAGAATGAGCGAACTTGACCCCAATGATTGGATAATCCTCTACTGCACCTGACCAAGTGAAGAAACCAGTGCCCGTGCGGCAAGCCTATTGTTAGAGAATGGTTATTCCAATGCGAATCCTATTCTGGGTGGACTGCAGGCCTGGGATGGGGCCGGTTACCCAATAGAGCCATAAGGAATTAAGAGATGATGCAGCGGCTTCGCCTGATTGTTCTCCTCTCGCGTCCCCTATTTCTTCTTGGGGGAGTGTTAGTTTACGCGTTAGGCGCAGGGATAGCCCGCTACCTGGGAGCTTCAATTGATTGGGGATACTATTTCATCGGGCAGGCATTTGTCACGACCATGCAGCTCAGCGCCCAGTACTTGAATGAGTATTTTGATGCACCTTCAGATCAAAAGAATACCAACCGGACTCCATTTTCAGGAGGCAGTGGGGCTGTAGGAGAGGGAAAACTTTCGCGGGAAACAGTAATGTGGGCTGCATTGACGACACTGACCATATTAGCTTCATTAACTGTCGTCCTGATCAGTGTGGTGCAGCTTTCACCAATCTTGGTAACTATCGTTGTGCTGGCATTTTTAGGCAGTTATTTTTATTCCACACCACCGATTAAATTATCACATACAGGGTATGGTGAACTTACAACTTCAATTTTAGTCGCTAATCTGGTTCCAATTTTCGCTTTTTACCTCCAATATGGTGAGCTTCACCGCTTGTTAGTGATGAGTACTTTTCCCCTCACCGCCCTGCATTTGGCGATGATGATCGTTTTCGAATTCCCGGATTATCTTAATGACTTGAAGTACGAGAAATTAACTTTGCTCGTCAGGCTTGGCTGGGAAAGAGGAATGGTGCTGCACAACCTGCTGGTTTTAACTGCCTTCTTGCTGCTGGGACTCGCAGTCACCTTTGGGCTTCCCTTGGCGATCGCGCTGCCCGCTTTCATCCCGCTTGCACTCGGGGTGCTGCAAATTTGGCAAATGAGACGTATTGCTGGAGGTGGAAAACCGAATTGGACGATGATGGCTTTTACTGCCGTGGTGTTGTTCGGCAGTGTG
>JALHTN010000241.1 GCA_022865865.1 Anaerolineales bacterium | reverse complement strand
TGGATCGCGACCGAAGGCAAAGACTTTGTCTAGATTTTGCGCGAAGCCGTAATTATAAGGTTGGCTGCGCAATTGTTCTTCACTGCCATGGATATAGAAATCGGGATGCAGGGTGAGCCAGGGGTGGTCTCGAGCAGTATGATTAGGAATGTAATCGAGCAGCAGGCGTATATTCCGCGCTTGAAGTCTCTCACGCAGGAGCGCTAAGCCGTGTTCTCCACCCAGATCCAAACTCACCACATATCCAGTGTTCGCAAAGGGCGAGCTGCAAATATCCTCAGGCTGATAATCCGGCAGTGCTTCTTGGTAAACCTGGCGCATTTCTGGCAGCTCCAGAGCAATCTGCCTGCCAATTTCGCTCGTTCGCCAAACTCCTAATAACCACAGCCAATCGAAACCGAGAGCTGCGATGCGCTCTAGTTCTTCATCAGGTACATTCACGAGGCTGATTTGTTTACCATATTTTGCAGATAAAGATCCCAGCCATATGCGGGTGTTGATCTGGTAAATTGATGGGTAGCGTGGTTTCATAAGATTTACTCCCGATGAATCTGATTGGAGTTCTGCAAACTTATTCTAACCCGAGATCAAATGATTCGAGCGAGTATTTATCAGCATGCTTCGCTCAATCATTTCGCAGAAATTAGATCGCGATCAAGATCACAGCTGTGAACACTAAAACAACCCCGACCCATTGACGCCTGGATATTTTTTCTTTCAGGATCATCCAGGCTAGAAAAACTGTAGCAGCGGGATACAAAGAAGACAGGACGGCTGCAATATCCAGACGGCCGTAGCGGGTGGCCAGAATATAAAAAATGTTGCCGCCCGTATCAAAAATTCCTGACAGAGCGATGATGGGTAATTGATCGAGCGCTGGTCTTTCAATTCGCCTGAGCAGCAGACCAACCAGTAATATGGCAATAATGGATGAGCTGCGGGCAAAAATCAATGGCCAAAGAACCACCTGTGCGCTTGCTTTGGCCATCAGAATAAAGAACAAACCAAAACCCAGGCCTGCAAATATCGGCAGCCCCAAGTCTTCTATGTGAACGTTCGCCTCTTTCTTCCCACTTGAGATCATCCATACCGCTCCCAGCGCGATCATAATGCCTATCAAATCAGTTGGCTCCGGAATCCCAATCTGAAAAATGCTGAAGAGTACCGGTACAACCGCCGCGACAACTGCGGTAACTGGTGCCACAACACCCATCGGCCCCCGCGCCAATCCTGTATACAATGCCACTAGACCAGCCGACCCGCAGAGACCGGCAATCGCTCCCAAAAAAGCGGCCTCCAGGGAAAAAGGCCCCGCATTGATCAGATAAACTCCAACGCTTAGGATCACCAGGCTGACAAACTGCGACATTACCACTACGGAGTAAGCGCTGGTTCGTTTGGACGCGTAACCACCACTGAAATCTCCTGCACCCCAGGAGAATGCGGAGGATAACCCCAACAGGATAACCATCAATTCTGATCCAAGCATGATAATTCTCAAATGATTCTACATCGATTCTGTAGATAATTATTACAGAAGCAATTGATATTCCCCGCAAAACGATTAATACTATTGAGAACAGGAAATATATTCCTTCAACCTACTTGGCGTTAAAACTTGCCAATGTGCTGGAAGTAACTGTTGAGGAATTGTTTCGAATAGACTCACATCATGAAAATGGCTCAGAGGGCTGATCATAAATCAATCTGCGCGCTTGTTTGAGATTTGCTCCTTTTCCGCATCCCCTTGAGCCGTTCGAAAATCCGATCTGGTGGATAAATTACTCAGAAAATAAAGCATCCAGATGAATACTCATGAGTACTCGATCCCTTGTCTATGCGCAGATTAGCGCCGGCGTTTATTGATCAGGTCCACCGTGACAGCCAGGATTAACACCAAGCCTTTGATTACCTGCTGGTAGTATGAAGGCACACCCATCAAGTTGAGACCATTTGAAAGTACGCCGATAATGAAAGCCCCAATCACCGTACCGCCAATGCTACCCACCCCACCAAACAGGCTGGTACCGCCCAAAACCGGTGCGGCGATGGCATCCAATTCCCATCCAACGGCGGCATTGGGCTGCGCAGACCAGAGACGGGCCGTGAGCAGAATGCCTCCCAGGGCTGCCAGGAATCCGCTGATCATATAGACTGCCATTTTTATCCGGTCTGGAGAAATACCAGCCAGACGAGTCGTTTCCTCATTCCCCCCCGTAGAATAGACATGCAGTCCAAAAGGTGTATAACGGGTAACGATATGCGCGATAATTGCAATCACGATCATGATGATCACGGGTAAAGGAATCCCCAAGATCTGTCCGGTACCCCAGTAGATGAATCTCTCATCCAATCCGGCAATGGGTCGTCCTTCGGTATAAACCAGGGTTAACCCGCGTGCGATGGCAAGCATGGAAAGAGTAGCCACAAACGGTGGGATACCGCCTTTAATGATCAGCAAACCGTTGATTGCTCCAATGATTACGCCTGCAGCTAATCCAATGCTGATGCCGATATAGGTATCCATTCCGAAACGAACCGCCACACCTGCAGCCAGCGCTCCACTAAGAGCCATGACTGAACCGACGGAAAGATCAATCCCGGCTGTGAAGATCACAAAACTCATACCGATTGCTACGATGGCGATGATCGAGGTTTGCAGTGCGACATTAATTAAATTGGATGCGGTCAGGAATTCCTCAGACCCCAAGGCAAATACCAGGCAGATCAACAGCAAGATGCCGAGAACGCTCAAGCGGCGGATAATCTCCGCGGGTTTACTGAGGGCGCTGCTGCGCATTATTTTCCCTTCCGCTGGTGGCGGCATGCATAATATTGTCCTGGGTTGCTTCATCTCTGGAGTATTCAGCGACGATTTTTCCAGATCGCATCACCAGGATGCGGTCGCTAACCCCCAACACTTCAGGTAGATCAGATGAAACCATCATCACCGCCACCCCTTCTTTTGCCAGTTGGTTCATTAAGGCGTGGATTTCGGCTTTCGTAGCCACATCTATACCCCGGGTTGGCTCATCCAGGATCAGAATGCGCGGCTTAAGGGTCAACCAGCGGGCAATAATCACTTTCTGCTGGTTGCCACCTGACAAGTTGCGTACTATCTGTTTCACGCTCGGGGTGCGGATTTTGAGCTTCTTCACAAATTCTTTTGCCATTTGATCCGCGCGCTTGAAATTAACAAATGAAAAACGGCTGACTTCCGGAAGTGCACTGATGACCAAGTTTTCTCGTACTGCCATATTCAAAAACAACCCCTGCAGTTTGCGGTCCTCAGGGACAAAGCCCATCCCCAAGCGGATTGCCTGACCCGGGTGCTGGACACGTACCGCCCTCCCGTTGACCTTAATCTGCCCAGTAGCTGAAGGGCGAACACCAAACAAGGTTTCCGCTAAGGCAGTGCGTCCGGCACCAGCCAAACCCGCAATACCGAGAATCTCTCCTGCCCGCAGCGATACATTCACCTTTTTCAGTTCACTGCCATCTTCGAGACCGGTAGCTTCAAGTATCACTGCTCCCGGCTCAAGTTCATCCTTCGGATATAGTTCTCCCAGCTCCCGTCCAACCATCATGCGGACGATCTGGTCTGCATCCAGATCAACGATCTGGTCAGTGCCAATCGTGTTTCCATCCCGCAAGACCGTTACCCGGTCTGCGATTTCAAACACTTCATCCAGGCGGTGGGAGATAAAAATGATTGAGAGACCTCGTTCCTTGAATGAGCGCATCACCTCAAATAAAACCTCTGTCTCCTTTTCCGTCAGGGATGAGGTAGGTTCATCCATGGCGATCAGGTCCGCATTGAAGGAGAGCGCCTTGGCAACCTCGACCATCTGCCGTTGAGCGATACTCAAGTCTTGTACACTGGCGCGGGAATCTACTTGAACATTCAATTGGTCCAACAGGACCTGCGCCTGCTGGTAAAGATCCTGCCAATCGATGAAAGCCCCCAATCGTGCACGCGGTTCACGTCCCAGAAATATGTTTTGACCCACGGTAAGATGAGGGATAAGGGATAATTCCTGGTGAATCATACTGATACCCAATTGTTGGGCATCTCCTGGGTTCGTGATTTGCACTAGCTGACCGCTCAGGTTGATCTGACCTTCGTCTGCCAGCAAAGCACCAGTAAGAATCTTCATCAACGTGCTTTTCCCGGCGCCATTCTCACCGACCAGGGCATGGATTTCACCGCGAGCAACGGAAAAATCGACTGAGGTCAGTGCCTGGACACCGGGGAAGGATTTACTGATGCCCTGCATCTGCAGGAAAGTATTGTTATCAGGCATGAGCACGATAATTATAAAGAGGAGGCTGTCTCAATAGGTGGTTAGACTGCACGAAGTGAAAGGTTTCGCACCAGAAAGGGGAGATTCTTCCCCTCGGTCTGTCCGACCAAGGACCCGACTCCGGTCAGAATAACATTTAGTTCCTATTTTGACAGCCTCCATAGAGTCTAGATTATTGAACGTTATCTTTAGTGACCAGAGAAAGGTCTACTGGGATGTAGCCTTCAACCTGCTCACCGCTCAAATAGCGCACAGCTACATCGACACCCAACTGGCCCATTACGGCCGGCTGCTGGGCAATCGTGGCAGCCAGTTTGCCATCTTGAACGGCCTGAACAGCATCATCGACAGCATCAAAACCAACGAAAATGATCAGCTCAGCACGCCCAGCTGCTTCTGCAGCTTCGATGGCGCCTAAAATCATTTCGTCATTGTGAGCAAAGGTACCATCGATCTCCGGTTGGGCTTGCAGGATGTTTTCAAAGACGGTTAATCCCTCTGCCCGGTTGAAATTCGCAGTTTGGCGGGCAACGATCTCTACGCCAGTGCACTCCTGGCTCATATAGTCGTTAAACCCTTGGCCGCGATCACGGGCCGCAGAGGTTCCCGCAATTCCTTCCAGCTCAACCACTTTACCTGCGCCTTCCAGTGCTTCGCACAGGAATTTTCCTGCAGCAGCACCACCAGCGACATTATCCGATGAGATGTGGGATATGATGGTCCCGCCACCAGCTCCTCGATCAACGGTAAAGACCGGAATGCCTGCATCGTTTGCTTTTTGAACCGATGGCACAATGGCATCTGCATCCGTGGGATTGATCAGCAGGGCGGAAACACCACGCTGGATCAGGTCTTCGATATTGGTGGCTTCTTTTGCCGGATCATCCTGGGCATCAACCACGATCAGTTCCGCACCTCTGGCATCTGCTTCTGCCTGGGCACCATCCCTCAAGGTTACAAAGAAAGGATTGTTGAGAGTGGATAAGGAGAGACCCAGAGTGAAGATTTCTCCTGGAGGTGCTTCGGTTGGCTCGACCGGAGGTTGTTCAGGCAGCTCACCGGCCACCAGCGAAAGGTCTACAGGGATGTAGCTGTCGACTGGCTGGCCATTCACGTATTTAAGCGCTGATTCGACTCCTAATCGTCCCATCTCTGCCGGCTGTTGGGCTATGGTTGCTGCCAGTCTGCCAGCATTCACCGCATTCACGGCATCATCAACTGCATCAAATCCAACGAAAACGATCCCGGTCCTTCCGGCAGCTTCCGCGGCCTCAATGGCTCCTAGGATCATCTCATCGTTGTGAGCGAAAGTAGCGTTTATCTCGGGTTGAGCTTGCAGGATATTTTCAAAGACGGTCAAACCTTCTGCCCGGTTGAAATTCGCCGTCTGACGGGCAACAATTTCCACACCAGAGCATTCTTTGCTCATGTAATCATTGAAGCCCAAACCACGGTCGCGTGCCGCGGAGGTACCAGCAATTCCTTCCAATTCGACTGCCTTGCCCTGACCACCCAATGCATCGCAAAGGAATTTACCCGCTACCATTCCACCTGCCACGTTATCGGAGGCGATATGGGAAACGAAGGTGCCGCCATTGGCACCCCGATCGATGGTGAAAACGGGGATACCAGCGTCGTTCGCTTTCTGGATCGATGGCACGACTGCATCAGAATCGGTCGGGTTGATCAGGATCACACTGACTTCTTGCTGGATCAGGTCTTCAACGTTCGTGGCTTCTTTGGCAGGATCATCCTGAGAATCGACGACTACTAGCTTCACTCCAGCTGCATCAGCAGCTGCCTGTGCGCCATCCTTCAGTGTGACAAAGAAGGGATTATTGAGAGTGGATAACGAGAGACCCAACGTGATTTCTGTCGGTTCAGGCTCCGGGGGTGCTAAATCTCCTGCAACCAGCGACAATTCCACCGGGATATACTGCTCGACGATTTCTTCGTTTAGGAATTTGACCGCCGTCTCAACACCCAGCCTACCCATCTCTGATGGCTGCTGAGCGATCGTTGCGGCTAAACTTCCAGCATCAACTGCTGCCACGGCATCGTCAACCGCGTCAAATCCGACGAAAACAATCTCACCAGCCCGGCCAGCTGCTTCAGCAGCTTCGATGGCACCTAAAATCATCTCGTCGTTGTGTGCAAAGGTCCCGTCGATTTGAGGTTCTGCTTGGAGGATATTCTCGAATACGGTCAATCCCTCTGCCCGGTTGAAATTGGCAGTTTGTCGGGCAACGATCTCGACTCCTGAGCATTCGCTGCTCATGTAGGTATTGAAGCCATTGCCGCGATCGCGAGCAGCTGATGTTCCGGCAATACCTTCTAATTCAACGACTTTGCCTTCGCCACCGATGGCTTCGCACAGAAATTTTCCTGCAGCAGCACCACCAGCCACATTATCAGAGGCGATATGGGAGATCACAACCCCACCATTCGCTCCCCGGTCGATGGTGAAGACAGGTATATTAGCCTGGTTGGCTTTCTGGATCGACGGTACCACCGCATCCGCATCGGTAGGATTAACCAGTATGGCATCCACCCCTTGCTGGATCAGGTCTTCGATATTGGTGGCTTCTTTGGCTGGATCATCCTGGGCATCCACGACGATCAGCTCAACCTCAGCCTTGCCAGCCGCTTCCTCAGCACCCTCCTTGAGGGTAACAAAGAAGGGGTTATTGAGCGTGGACAGCGACAGTCCCAGCTTATAGGTCGGTTCCCCTGACGGGCGGAATGCCAGGTATCCAAGGACCACGATCAGAGCACCTATGATTGCCAGTGCAATCCACAACCAGGTGCGGCTGCCGCCTTCTTCTGGCGACGCTTCGTCTGGAGGGGTTTCTTCTGGGGGTACCGCAGCGGCTGCTGCCGCCTCTTCCACTGGAGCAGATTCTACCGTTTCTTCCACCGGTGCCTGCTCTTCTTCTGGATTAACTTGTTCTTCTTGATACATTTTTACTCCTCCTGATTGAGTAAAGGTTTATTTTATTTCTTTAACGATTTTGTTGCGGTGTCAGCATTTATCCTTATCTTACCTCCTTCCAGATTTTCGTCTGACCTTGATCATCTTTCATACTCAATTACCTGTATTTTCATCAAAGCATTCAGTTATGTTCACAGATAATCAGCCAATAGGTATTACCGAACTGCCTTGTACAGCAGTAAGGCCAGCGCGATCACCACACCCGTGACAACCGGCTGGTAAAAAGAGGAGACATTCAACAGGTTGAGACCATTGTTCAAAACTGAAATTACCAGGACTCCCAGTAAAGTACCGAATAAACTACCCTGGCCTCCTGCAAAACTGGTGCCTCCAACAACCACAGCGGCAATAGCGTCGAATTCATAGCTGAGGCCTGCTGTTGGCTGAGCGGAGTCCAATCTGGCCACCAGGATCATCCCTGCCAGGGCAGCTAAAGCACCAGCCAGCACATACACAAAGGTGGTGTAATTGCTGGTGGCAATGCCGGTGTAGTGCGCGGCAACCGGATTATTCCCCAGGGCATAGATATACATGCCCATCCTGGTGCGGGTTAATAATATATAGCCTGCCAAGAAGGCGACCCCGGCAACGATGATCGGCATCGGTATAGGTCCGAGAAAGCCAGTACCGATGGTGCGGAATGCGTCGGGTAAGCCGGTAATTGGGCGACCCTGAGTGTAAGTTAAAGCCAGTCCGCGCGCGACAGTCATCATTCCCAGGGTTGCGACAAAGGGCGGCACCTTGATGCGGGAGATCAGCAAGCCATTCGCCATCCCCAAGACACCTCCCAGGGTTAAGCCTAAGAAAACAGTTGGTAATACCGGTACACCCCGCTGCAGCAAATCCGCAGTGATAACCGTTGAAAGGGCTAAAACTGCACCGACCGAGAGGTCTATCCCTGCAGTAAGGATGACATAGGTCATGCCGATGGCGATAATCAGGTTGATCGTGGATTGTCTCAAGATATTGGTCAGATTGCCAACGGTGAGGAAGCGATCTGAGAGCAAACTCAGCACCAGGCAAATAAGCAGGAAGGAGATCACCAGCCCAAAGCGCTGGAGAAAATCACGCGCCTGAAATTTACTCACAGTGCCTGCCTCCGTGATTTCATATTAAAAAACGACACCCGCGATCAAAATGACATTAGCATAAGGTGTGAATTCACCCGTTCGTACGATCGCACGTGCCTCTCCTGTTTTTCCTTTAAAATCTTCATGGGGGATGGTATCAATTGGAATACCCGGCAGCATCTTCTGCAGCTGCTGGTAGATCTCAGGACTGGTTGAGAGCATTTCACTGGCAACTATAGCACTTTCAACCTGAACTTCCTCCAGAATCACCTGCAATGTATCAATAAAACCTGGAATACCACGTTTAAGAGCCAGATCAATACGCTGGGTACCTGAGGGGATCGGCAATCCAGCATCAGCAATAACCAGCATATCCATATGACCTAAACCGGCAATCACAAATGAGAGCGGTTGGTTCAGTGTTCCGATCTTTTTCATGGTTCCCTCCCAATAATAATATCCGGATTCACTCCACTAATCAACTGGTTTACTTCTTCCTCGTTGGGCAGAGAGGTTTGTGCACCAAAACGCATTGCAGACAGTGCACCGGCAGCATTCCCCCAATGTATGGCTTCTGCAAGCGAATACCCAGCTCCCATTCGAACAGCAAGCCCGGCAACAAACGCATCACCAGCAGCTGTTGTATCCACCGCTTTAATTTTGAATGCATCAAACAATTGCGATCCAGTATCTTGAACCCTGAGAAATGCCCCCTGCTTCCCCAGTGTGATCACCACCGACCCCACACCCATATCCAGCAATATGTCAGCAGCCGGTCCTAATTCTGCTGGATTACCACTCTCCAGGCCAGTTAACAGGGCAGTCTCGCTTTCATTCGGTACTAAAACATCCACTAATTTGAATAAATTTTCAGGTAATTCCCTTGCCGGGGCTGGATTTAATATCACTGGAACATCATGGTCACGAGCTATCTGGGCGGCACGGATAACAACTGCTAAAGGAACCTCTAGCTGCAGGAGCAGTACATTTGATGCGGCAATAACGCTCTCTGCCGCTTCAATTTCCGCTTCGGTAAGGAACATATTTGCGCCAGAAGCAACAACTATGCTGTTCTCACCCTTGTCATCAACGACGATCAGAGCCACACCTGTGGCAGCATCTTTATCCTTGTGAACATGCGCAGCATCAACTCCTGATGCATTCAAATTTTTCAGCAAGACATCAGCAAAGGTATCCGACCCAAGGCGCCCAACCATGCTCACCTCAGCTCCCAAGCGTGCCGCAGCAACAGCCTGGTTGGCACCTTTACCTCCAGGTATCATCTGAAAATCGCTGCCAATGATGGTTTCACCGGGTCGAGGGATGCGCGCTGAACGGATTACTAAATCCATGTTCAGGCTGCCGACAATTGTGAGGCGGGGATTCATGACGCCGCTCTTTCCACAATATGACTGAAGTGAGCTGTTGAATCGCGCACCATAAGCTGAACATCTATGATTTCCTGGCGGGTTTCCAGATCCTGGTTGGCTATACGCCCCAGAAGCAATTCAGCTGCCTGTGACCCCATTTTATCTTTCGACTGGTGGATGGTGGTGAGCGGAGGATTGGTATATGCAGCGAGGCGAATATCATCAAAACCGATAATCGATAATTCTTGCGGGATGTGTATGTGATGTTCATGGGCATACCGGTATGCCCCAATTGCCATCAGATCGTTGCAAGCAAAAACTGCTGTTGGCCTGGATTCTTGCTCAGAAAGGTACTTAGCAGCCTCATAACCGCTCTGATATTGAAAATCTCCTTCGAACACCCAATCCGGATCGAAGCGGAGGCCTGCGGACTCCAATGCTTTACGATAACCAGAGACGCGTTCACTGCTCGACCGGACACCGTGTGGTCCCGCGATACAAGCGATCAGGGTATGCTGCAAATCAATCAGGTGGCGAGTAGCCAGGTATCCACCCTGCTGGTTGTTGGCAAAGACAGAATCCAACTGCACGCCCGGAACCTGCCGGTCCACCAAAACAGATGGAACCCCACGTTTCTGTAAGTTTTGTATATTCTCAGCGCTCAATCCTGCGGCAACAAAAATAATTCCATCCACCTGTTTTTCGATCAAGACATTAGTGTAAAGGTGTTCCTTATCCAGATCGTTATCCGAGTTGCACAGGATGACACTATAACCATGTGAAAAACTCGTGTCTTCAATACCGCGTACAACGTCTGCAAAATAAGGATTGGCGTTGTCTGGCAAAATGACGCCGATAGTATTTGTTTTCCCCCGGCGCAGGCTGCGCGCCAGCACATTAGGCTGGTAGCCCAATACCTGCATGGTATTTTCCACCCGGGTCCTGGTTTCAGGTTTGACCGGCCGGGAATTGTTGATCACATGAGAGACTGTAGTGACAGAAACACCAGCTTGCTCTGCCACGTCGCGCATGGTGACGATGGTTCACCTCGCAAAGGATTTCCAGCAAACGATTGCGCAATCGTTTGCGCACTAATTCTAGCATACCAATTTTTCGATCGCATGTCAAGTATTTCTAATTTAGCGAAATGGGCATGGTAATATGGACCGAACAAGTCTATAATAGAGATTATAAATGAATATCAATTCAACGTAAGAATTTGGAGACTGCCTGCGTCAAGAATACAGCACATGGGAGCTCATCTCTCTTCGCTTTCTATTTGAAGAGCTCCTATCCACACCGAATCTAATCAGGAGATAATTATGAGTGATTTAACCCAGTTTCGCACATCCAAAGATGAATTTATGGGCAAGGATCATCACAGTCCTTTGACCTCAGAACAAAAGAAGTCATTTAACGGTTTGGAATACTTCTCAGAGAACCCAAACCTGCGCCTGGAACTAGAAATTGATGAATTCCCGGAGAAAACTCCGATTGAAATGCAGACCTCGACAGGCGATATCCAGAAACACACCCGTTATGGGATGATCCATTTTCAGGTTGCCGACCAGCAGGTGGAATTGACCCTGTATAAAGATGTTCATGGTTTCTTCCTGCCTTTCGTTGACGATCTGGCAGGCAAGGAGACCTACGGCGCTGGACGGTACCTCGAACCAAAATCGCTGCTCGGAGGCAAGGTTCTGGTTGATTTCAACTACGCCTATAATCCCTACTGCGCTTACAACGACCTTTACTCCTGCCCCCTGACCCCCTGGGAGAACAGGTTGAAGGTCTCTATCGAGGCTGGTGAGAAGCTGCCCACCGGAGAATGGGCAAAAAAAGAAGCATACCAAACGGAGTGATCTACTCACTTTGTGGTGTTATTTATGATTTTATATTCCATGTAGTATCAGCTAAATATAATCAATTGTAAATTGAAGCCCTTGGGACTCTGAAATCCTAAGGGTTTTATCATGATTTGGGGGGAAGTGAGCAAATTTCCAACACTTACCTCTCGACTTGCCCATCTTAATACTAAATCCTACAACTTATTGATATTCTTCCAAGAACTTACTGTAAGAACTTATTCTTGATGGATGGGAGTGTGTTGTATAATGAAATTTGAGCGGTTATCAAACATTGATCTCCATAAACTCTTTGCACGATACTATTACCGCCACTTAATTGGTCAGATTTGGACTGTATCCACCTATGGAGAGCTTCATGATAGGTAAAATCATAAATGGTCGCTATCGCCTGGATGCAGTACTGGGGCACGGAGGCATGGGTGCAGTTTACAGGGGCCATGACCTTGAGCTCGAGCGCGATGTGGCGATCAAGCTGCTAAATCAAATTATCTTCATCAAGAATGAGCGAGATCGACTTCTCCACGAAGCGAAATTGATCGCTAAACTAAGACACCCAGATATCGTGTCTGTATATGATGTGGGGGAATCCGAAGGTTCTCCATTTTTCGTAATGGAATTTGTGAACGGTGGATCTCTCCGGGACCTAAAATCCCCAGAATTGGATGATATTTTAAAAATTATCATCCAGATATGCAGAGGCTTGGATGCTGCCCATAATAAAGGTGTTATCCACCAAGATCTCAAACCGGAAAATGTGCTGCTCGAAAAGAATGGGATTGTAAAGATAGTCGATTTCGGTATCGCGCGTTCAGATATTACTCGATTCACAAGCGAGGCCCAATTC
>JALHTN010000240.1 GCA_022865865.1 Anaerolineales bacterium | reverse complement strand
TTGAGCTGGTTGGCTGTTTCACCCGCCACTACGTCGCTGCCAGATTTTCCAATGTTGAAGTATTCCTGCAATTTCTGGACTGCTTGCTCGGCATTTTCGGGGTGTTCATACTCACCATCTTCGGGTTTACCCTCCAGGCCGTGGGAATAATCACCGAATTCACCCGCTAGAAACCCATTATCTTCCAGCATGGCCTGGGCTTCTTCGGGGGTGCCCACAAAGACTTTATTTTCCCCCGGGGAATATGCCCACAGGGTTTCGCCGTCAGAAACGATCACGGCTCCTCGAGATTTTTCTTCACTGGATTCAAGTACCTCAACCCGGAAAGCACCCGGGCCATCTTCATTCCGGTAAGCCCAAACTTCAATGGTTCCGCTGGCATCTTTATCGATTGAATCAACCTCGATTGCCACAACCGCATGCCCATCCGTGATGGTTTTGGCGGTTTCAAGCGCACTTACGAGAATATCTCCTGCAGAGGTCTGGGTCAAAACAAAACCACTGATCAGCGCGGCTACAAAAACCACACTACCTATAAGAATCCACAAATTTCTTTTTCTGCTCATTTTTCAGCTCCTAATAGTTAAAGAAACAACATCTATTATATCGACATCTACAAGTTTAATTGTGAAGATATCATAATAGTTCTTTTATTAAATGGGATCACCTTTACCATAATTGAAACACCGCCCAGGCAGGAATTGTGACAAATAACCCCTCAACTATTAAAAAAACCTGTGAGAACATCTCTCACAGGTTTGGTAGTACGGTTTGCTCCTGGCCTAAACAGCTTTACTCTTGATCTAATCCAACCCCTGTTGTTTGGTATCCTAGTAAAGCGCTAGGCTCGTTCAATAGTCACATTCTGGTATTCGCGGAAATTATAGGCACCCGTTTGCCCCAAGACACGGGAAACATATTCTTCTGGCACATCGATCAGGGTGTGCTGGTCACGGATCAAGATTTTACCGATCACATAACCAGGTATATCGGCTCGTGAGGCGATCGTTCCGACGACTTCGCCGGGATTGACGCCGTGCTTGCGACCACGCCCCAGGCTCAGACGCACCATCCCCACTTCATGCGATTCATCTTTTTTACCGTAGCTGCGACCAGGTTTGCGCTCATGGCGGGGTTTGCCATTTCCATTACCTTTACCTTGAAAGGAATTTCTTTTCTTGTCTTTCTTATTGGGGCTCGTCAGGCGCACTTCGCCAATCTTCTCGATCGGGCGCTGTTTTTCTTCTACCCGCACAATCTTGAGCGCTGCCGCGGCTACTTTGATGGGATCATGCCCGGCAGCCACCAGTTCTTCTACAATTTTTTGCTCGCTTTTGCTGCGGTCACGCTCCAGCCAGACTTCCAACTTTTCAACCAAATTTTTCTCACGGCGTTCATGGATATCTTTTTCTGATGGTATTTCGGCTTGTGTAATATGCTGCTTTATATAGCGTTCAGTTCGGCTCAGGTTGTGTAATTCACCCGGAGTAACCAGGGAAATGGCGATCCCATCTTTCCCGGCGCGCCCCGTGCGTCCAATACGGTGCACATAAGCTTCCGGGTCGGGTGGCAGATCGAAGTTAAATACATGGGAAATATCATCAATATCCAGACCACGCGCCGCCACATCCGTCGCTACGAGCACCTTGATCTGTCCTCCACGGAATCGATTCAGCACGCGGATGCGGGCATCCTGTGCCAGGTCACCATTCAACGCTTCGGCAGGAAAACCGCGCTGGATCAATTCATTAGCCAGGCGTGCAGAGCTGGCACGAGTACGGGTAAAGACCAATGTCGCACCAACCTCTTCAGATTCAAAGAGACGAGTCAGGACAGGCAGCTTGTCTTTTTCATTAACCAGATAATAACGCTGCTCGGTAGTCGCAACAGTTAAATTTTGATCCTTGATGGTGATTGATTGCGGTGCAATCATGTATTTGTCTGCCAGGCGACGGATCGGTTTGGGTATGGTTGCCGAGAACAAAGTCGTCTGGCGATTGGCAGGGGTTTCACTGAGGATATTTTCAATATCCTCGATAAAACCCATGCTGAGCATTTCATCTGCTTCATCCAAGATCACGGTGCG
The DNA here is from genome assembly GCA_022865865.1 of Anaerolineales bacterium. The sequence goes on along the minus strand of JALHTN010000240.1, from coordinate 2,268 downwards.
AACTGCGCTGAGATCAAGGATGTTCTGGCGCATCAAGTCTTGCAGTCGACCAGGCGTTCCTACGATGATATCCACGCCATTCTTGAGCCGGCGCTTAGAAGTCCCGTAGTGCTGCCCACCGTAAACCGGCATGACTTCGACCTGTAGGTGACTGCCGTACTCGGTGATGGCCCCCGCGACTTGAATTGCTAATTCTCGGGTAGGGGTCAAGACCAGTGTTTGCACACTGCCCGACCGGCTTTCATCGATCAAATTTTGTAAGACCGGCAACGCAAAAGCAGCTGTTTTCCCAGTTCCGGTTTGGGATTGGGCGATAACATCCTTTCCATCCAGCATTAACGGGATCACTTGAACCTGGACATCTGTGGGTGTTGTGTAGCCGAGCTCGGCTACTACCTGCACCAATTTTGGGTGCAGGTTGAGATGCGAAAAATCATTCGTCATCAAAATCTCCTATTGCGTTTTGATAACTCCTGAAGCGTCACAACCCTTGTGAATTGATCGCAGTCTTCGCAGAATACGTCTCGGGTTCTACCAGCCGCTTTCGTCTTCCCCCTGCGGCGAGAAAAATGCCCATCCAGATATTGACGAGCAACCATTTGGAATCTTCAAAACTTTTATTTATTCAATTTTTTATCGGTTATATCCGAACCAACCGCAGGATTATAACACATTTTCCAGGCAATTCCATGATTTAAGGTACACTATTGTTATGCTCATATTAACAAAAATTGCGTACTGGATTCACAATGGGTTAGGTCGTAAACCGTTTACCGGATAGGTGTAGCTATAAATTGCTAAGATGTGAAACATAAACCCTGGAACCGAGTTTGAACAATCGTGAGCAGCAGAGGCTCAAATCATATTGTTGTTGAAGCCAGAGCATCCTGAACGAGCTAAAAGACCCAGTTTAGGACCAGATTGAGCGCTATGGTCTTTACGAGACGATTCGATCGCCGTCACTTCTACTTGACCATCGAGATTGCCACAGGTACCTTCTTCCAGGAAATGCATTCCAGAATCATCTCTGGTGAGAGTGAATGATTGGATGCAAGTGCTTCCATTAAAATACCTTATAACGATATAATATTTTTTTGCTAATAAGCACACAGGAGCAATCAATATGAACACACTGCGACACCTGTTTAACTTCATCATCCGCTTTTTAGCCGTCTGGTTCGTGGACACGATCTCGCTGCTGGTCACAGCCTGGCTTATCCCGGGGATCAATTTCGTGCCCGAGGGTAATATCTCTGTATTTGTGATCGCCATCGTTGCGGCGCTCGTATTAGGCATCGTCAACCTGATCGTCCGTCCATTGATCTTGTTGCTTGCCATGCCGCTGGGTTGGATGGTTATCTTCCTGGTGGGCTTCTTCATCAATGCCATCACTTTGAAGATCACCTCCGCCCTGCTGCCCAGCTTTGAAGTCACCAGTTGGGGGTGGGCGTTTGTAGGCGGCCTGCTGATCTCGCTGGCTAACACCATCCTGAGCACCCTGCTGGATATCGATAATTCCGAATCCTTTTACCAGAACCTGGTCCTGCGCCAGGCTGCCCGCCAGGCAGTTGAGCTGGATGCCGATGCCGGCCGCGGCGTGGTGATGCTGGAGATCGACGGTCTGAGCTACTGGCACATCCAGAAAGCGGTTGAAGATGGCTATATGCCCACCATCAAGAAGTTGATCGATGAGGGAGGCTATCAAATCTCGCGCGTGGACTGCGGGGTTCCCTCCTCAACACCGGCCTGCCAGGCTGGCATCCTGCAAGGAAATAATGAGAACATGCCTGCCTTCCGCTGGCTGGATAAGGAGACCAACCGCATCATTGCCGGAGGCCCACAGATGGCGGAGGTCGAGCCGCTGCTGTCGGATGGGCACGGTCTGCTGGAGGGCGGCACCAGCATTGGCAATATGTTCAGCGGTGATGCGGATAAATCCATCCTGACCTTTACCAAAATTACAGAAGGCAGTGCAGAAGACAAGAAAAAACGCGCCCGGGATATGTACATGCTGATGCGCAACCCGTACTTCTTCATGAGGGTGCTGGTGCTGTTCTTCGTAGATGTGTTCCGCGAGCTGTGGCAGAGCTGGCAGCAGCGCCGCAAGAACGTTCAGCCGCAGCTCAACCGCCTGCACAATGGTTATCCCTTCCTGCGCGCAGCCACGAATGTCTTCCTGCGTGATGTCGGCGTTTACTTCACCATCCTGGATATCGTGCGCGGCGTACCGGCAATTTACACCCTGTGGGCAGGATACGATGAGGTGGC
>JALHTN010000239.1 GCA_022865865.1 Anaerolineales bacterium | reverse complement strand
AGAAAGGAAACCGCACCTGGTGGCCGGTTTCGCTACTGGCTCCCCGGCAGGTCACCCGCACCTCGGTGCGCTGAGCAACCATTCCCTCCCGCCGGATCATAGTCTCCACAGTAAATATATCTAAATATTGGTTAAATATGCTTCTCCTCTGGACACCTCCCTCCCAAATCGAGATAAACGAAATTGTCTAATCAATCATAGCAGGATTAGTTTTATATGTCAATAATAATATCTTATTAGTGGATTTCGTCCTTTATAGAGGGCACAATCGCAATCAGGACATCCAGATTTCACCCAATCAACTGATGGGAGAGTCCATTAAACTTGAATTCACACTTCTGGATCAACTGCTAACACATTAAATCCACCTTTGGGCGGATCACCAGCGGGATATAGATATGGGGCATTTCCTGCACTACCAGCACGATGGGAACGGCTGTCAGGGCCTCATCCGGATCGATAGAGTACATGTCGATACCAGTAATCCAGGACAGACAAGACCATCTAATCTTTACGAACGATGTGGCTCCGGTAACCCCATGGATTTAATCCAGATAGCTACCAATAACAGGATAAATTCACCGATCAAAATATCCAGCGTGATTTCCTTGATTGCAGGCGGAACCGATGGGTAATTGAACAACCTCACAATCTGCTGCTTGATGATATTGAGGATTGATTGGAAGTCAATACCGCACCAACTCCTGACCAAACACGTAAACTCGTGGGGGTGATGTGTCTTCAGATCGCAAAATATTAATTTGCCCAGAATAATTTTTAATGTATAATGATTCTATAAGTCCCGTAACTACCCTTTACATCAATTTTGTTTGTGCCCGGAGCGCAAACCCAAGCGGCAGTTGGGGACACCAAACCCATTAGCCGCTTGGCTAATGGGTTTGGTTTTTTTAATCCGGCTAAGGTTTGCCTGGTCTGCTAATAAAATATCCCGGACTGTAATTATCCAAGGTGGTATTGATTAGAACCCAAAAGCACTCGCCGATCGGCGAGTGCTTTTTAATCCTGATTTCTTGTGGTCTGAAATATTAGAGGGACAACTTAAGAATTAATCCTGTAAAGATGGATCGCATTCAAATCCATCAAATGATTGTATCTCAACTCTTGCATGCAAGGAGGCTAGACCCCGTTTTGGATGGCGGTAGCGATCGCCATAAAGATATCCCTGATTTCACCACCGATCAGGGTTACGGAAACCACAACCACTAAAGCGATCAGACCGAGAAATAGCGCGTACTCGGCCAGATCCTGGCCGTGATCGCTGCCCGGAGACCAATTTTTTAGCAGATTTGCTAGATAATTCAGCATGAGCTTTTTCCTTGATAATTCCCTTAATCCAATAAACCTTTCGCTTGCTGATGTAGGTCCAGTATAAGCTGAAATCCTTGAAAATATAGACGGTTAACAGAAATGTGAGCCCCTTCTGAAGGCAGCTGCATAATATGATTAGGTCAGCAAAATCAGGTCAGCGAATGTGATCGAAATCAACTGAAATTGGTTGTTTTCAGCGCATCAAACTCTTGGATATATGGATTTGGAGCACTGAAAAGGAGTCAGTATATTGGACAAACCACCTGTGAGAGGTTTCTTTTTTTGCAGCGGACAGGGTAGCCGCGCCTGCCCTTCATAATTGTTAACTGCTGAAGGTGATTAGCGGATTAGAATTGCGGTAGCAAAACTGGTGACAATCGCCATGATCAATTCATTTCTATCCTATTTCAACGCATCGCAGGCATTAATCCCAGTGAAATTCAATACCGGTGCTCTCAAAGCAATTACACCCCGCATGTTGTGGGCGTTGGGAATCCTGACCGTGGTCTTCACATATGTAAATATGAGCCAGATCTCACCCAATGATTTTTGGTGGCATATGGCAGTGGGCAGGGAAATAATTGCCACGGGTCAAATCCCTACCGTGGATATTTACTCATACACCATGGCTGGTCAGCCCTACTTCTCGTACCAGATGTTCTGGTTGATGGATGTATGGCTGTACTGGTGGTATTCCCTGGGGGGTGCGGAGCTGATCTTGTTTGTCCAGAGTCTGATCATCACCTGCACCTATTTGATCATAACGCTATTGTGCTGGAAGAAAGCGCGCAAGTGGGGAGTGGCTGCCTCCTGTTTATTATTCGCTAACGTTCTGGGCATCTATGCCTGGAGCGTCAGACCGCAAGCCATCTCTTTCCTGATTGGGGCAATATTCCTGTACACCATCCACAGCTACCGTCGCAGGTCAAACCCGCTCTTGTTGGCGGTGTTCCCTGTCGGTATGTTGGTGTGGGTCAACAGCCACGGCAGCTTCCCCATTGGACTCCTGCTGCTGGGCATTTGGCTCGGAGATGAATTCTGGCAGACTTATTTCGCCAGGTGGAGGGGCGAGCGCAAATCACAAAGAACAGATTTAACAGCAGGTGTCGTGCTGCCGGTGACGACTGCCATCTGCTTATTGAACCCTCGTGGAGTGGGTATTATCAGGTACCTCATTTCGATGGGATCAAATCCAACCGTTCAAAATACGGTACCGGAATGGCTGCCGCCGAACATTACTTCCCCGATTGGGCCGCTCTTCTTTGCCGGCATCTTGTTTTGCATTGTTGTTTTGGTCATCTCCCCGCGCCGGGTTTCTTTCTACCAATTAGCTACCTTTGTCGCCTTT
>JALHTN010000238.1 GCA_022865865.1 Anaerolineales bacterium | reverse complement strand
TTCAAGAGAAGTTTGGCAATGGATTGGGACTTTCTTTCGGTATCAAATTGTGCATAAGTTCGTAATTCCCCCTTATTTTACATTATCGGTATTCATATCCAAATCGATTCTTTTATTCGTGAAGAATTAATTTGGAGAACCGAACTCTATTACTTGTGGAATTAATTTAGGCTGCGAAAAGATGGAAAAGCTATCTCTTTAACAGCCACATGATGCGGTCGTATGATAGGGCGTAGTGGATGACGATCAAAATCCCCAATGCCGCTCCCCATACAGGTTGGTTGGCTGCGAAGAAAGCCCAGGTACCGGCCGCGAAGAGGGTCAGTTCGATCACCAGCCGCAGTGCCCCAGGTACTGGCACTGGGGCATTGCCTGAGCGGCTGGGGTCATCCGGAACGGCGAAGGTACCCCAGACCACAGCTGCCAGGGCTACCAGTCCAATACTCCACACAAAACGCCAGACACCATCATGATGAGTCCAGCCCCAGTACCCCAGGGCGAATAAGGCAGCCATCTCAAGGATGAAACGCAAGGCGAGATTAATTGGATTTGATCCCATTTGTGATTGGTCCTCCTTCTGATATTGGTGAGTGAGATAGACTGATAATCTCAGGTGGTTTACGTTGCTACAAATATTTCTTTTTCATAGCGATCGATACAATGATTGCTCTTGAGGCTTGTTGCATATAAGCTCATTGAACCAGTACAAGAGAGCTCGATCTATGCATGCTGCTTTCGCTGTGAATATAATCGAAAGCACATTGAAAGGCAAGTCACTCGCAAAGCAGAGGAATCTACCTGGGTAATCCCCCGAAATTAATTCCTTGAAGGGTGAAATCTTTCGCTGGTCCTTATTTGTTTACATGGAGAGAAGGTTGGGGAACTTGTTGGTCACGATTCAGTGTACGGTGACCCCAAATCAAGATAACCACGACTGCAGCAACGAGTAAGAAACCAAAATAGATCCAGTGCCCAAGTTCACTCGCAAAATAAGGCGGCAGTAAGGCAGCGGTGGTATTTCCAATGGTGTGAAAGAGAATGGCTACCAGGAGGCTACCACCAGTATTGTTGTATAGTCAGGTGAAAAGAACTGAGAGCACCATAATCTGTAAAATAAATTCCCAAATTGGTATCCACACCCCGGCCCCCGTTTGTGCCTCCCGGCAGTTCTGGATAGTAGTCCGTATACCCGGGCGTGAGCTGGAACCTAACCTGGGTGTGTTCCTTCAAGTATGCCAGCATCTCCTTTGATGATTGAAGGTAAACCTCTTGCTTCTTCTGGGGGACCTGGTCACCAATAATGGTTTCTAAATAAAGAGCCGCCTTCTCGTGCGAATCAGGTAGACCCACCTCTGCCATCACATAATTGTCCGGAACCCACACAAAGCCACCCGAAAGCGCGGTTGAACCACCGAAATATTCAGTTTTTTCAAGGATAAGTGAATCCAGACCTTCCAATTTGCCAACTAAAGCGGCGGTCATTCCGCCTGCTCCTGAACCAACGACCAGCAAGTCAGTTTCGTAATCCCAATTGGTCATAACAGGTATTCTCCATTGTTACGGCAATCAGCCCAGCGATGATACCATGAAGTCCCTATAGATTTCAATAATTACACGCAGCAAGAACCGCTCGTGATCACGAGCGGTTCTTGCTGTTGGGCATCTCTTTAAACTGGGTGATTAACCGGCGTTCCTGGCTTCCAAGGTATTTGAAATTAGGTGACGCCAGAATCACTGAACCTGTCAGGTCTCACCTGGATAATACCCTGGAGCCGTGTGGTATTGTTTATTGTGATGGAGAGCTCGCAGGTATGCCTTTGGGAGTGAAATGAAATTCTCAACCAACTAATTTGTCAAATTCCTCCATACTCACCGCCGGTGCGGTGGAGAACGCAATCCCCAAGAGCTTGGTCAGGCCAACCGATGCTTTCATGGCAGCATTGTTGCTGGGGAAATCGACAACCAGCACCAGATCGGTATCACCGAGTAAAGCATATCCGGATTTGACCGAACCGCCGTTATCGCTAATCAATTGGCTTGCTTTTTGGGTGCGCTCTGCGCTGATCTCTTTGATCGAGTCATGGGAATACTCGCCGAACATTACGTAGGTGGGCATGTTAACTTCTCCTTTTTATCTGGGTAATAGTCCGCTGCGTTTTTGACGAAAATGCACGCTTATCTTTTCGCCACTTCTTCCTGGCAAGACCTGACAGGGTTTGAACGTTGATTGATCCAGCCAGATGGAAATGGTGATGAGTGCTGAAATGTTTGGGGTTGATTGGGAATCCTGGATCGGGTAGGGTTATAGGCTTGCAGCTATTATACCTTTATTGAAATGGTCATCCACCAGGTGCTCTTTTAATCGGGTTGTGGTTCAAGCAATGAGGATAATACATCATCTAATTCCGGCAGTGGGGAATCTTTATAATCTGACAGGCGCATATAGATCTCTGCCGCTGCGCTGTGGAAGCCATCTGGCAATCCCACGGATTTAAAGGTGGCCGCGATCTCCTCCATCTCACCCCCGAAGCGCCAGGCCTTTGCAGTGACACGCCGGACCCTGGTGGTGGCTTCTTCGGAAAAGTTGGAACCTGATTGGGACCATTCTTCCAATAAATCATCACGTATTCCCAAAGCCTCTGCTGCAGCCAATATGGTGCATAACAGTGCAGACGTCCCCTTGGTATAAGCTGCATAGCACATCTTCAAGGCTGAGGCCTGACCGATTGAATCCCCAATCACATTCACACCCATTGGTCCAGCTGCAAACTTTTCAGCTGCTTTGTTGGCGTGTTCCCCAGAAAGATAAAGCCGGGTGGTGTTCGCTTTCCAGGCTGGAGCACCGATTATGCTGCCATCCACGAAAGTAATGCCTGTATCTTGCAGGGTTTGTGCGATCCGCAGGGCGCGTTGTGGAGAAATCGCATTAGCATCGATATAGAGACCTGAAAAACCTAGACTAGATACCTGTTCGGCGACCTCAGGAGCAGCATCCGGCGGGCAGACGCAAATCAATGTGGAGCATATCTGGCACAGTTTGGACAAGGATTCTGCATCGATCAACCCAAGATCCTTTGCTCGTTTGCTGGTCTGGGGGCTGCGTTCAGCGGATGCCCAGTAGACCCGTAGTCCGCTATTCTGAGCTGCCAAAGCAACTGTAATCCCCATTTCGCCTGGATGCAAAATGCCGAGATTGTCTTTGAGCATTGGAATCTCCTGGTTTGGATAAATATTCGAATTTGTATAAACTGAGAACCACGTTTCAAAGCGCGGGATACCAGGTTGGCAACAATGGATACTTGGTAGCTTTGATTTCGCTAGTTGTTGGCAAACCGCCGTTTCTTCTTGCCTCCTCGGTAGCCAGATTTCTGCTTACCCGCGTTGGATTCGCTGGGGTGGGATTTGATCTCTTCAGGGGGCAGTTCCGGGGGTTGGTGCATCCAATCATGGTAAGAGTCATCCAGCAGCATGGCCAGCAAAGCTAGTCCATCTTCATCCTCTGCCAGCTGTTTACCTAAAAGTATGAATCGTTGCATGCGATCGATTTGCAGCCGGTCACGAGCTCGCAGCCGGGCTTCCAATTGCCCTACCAGTCGTTGGGCCACCAGGGATTGAACTTCTTCATCAAGGGGTAAAGGCCGTTTTTCGAATTCGATCTTATAATGGGCTGCGATGCGGTTGAGCTGGGTCTTCTCATTGATGTTGATCAGCATGATAGCTGTCCCACTGGCGCCAGCTCTCCCCGTGCGTCCGGCACGGTGGATGTAAGCTTCTACATCTTCTGGGGGTTCGTATTGAATCACATGGGAAAGGTTGGGAATATCAATACCGCGCGCAGCAACATCTGTGGCGACCAAGAAACGGAGTTTACCATCACGAACCCTTTTCAATACTTTGTCGCGCGCACTCTGCGAGAGATCGGAGCTGATCTGGTCGGCGTTGTAACCATAGCGTTGTAAAATCGCGGCCACATAATTTACCCGGGCTTTGGTGTTGCAGAACACGATTGCTTGCTGGGGGGTTTCCATCTCGATGATGCGCACCAAAGAGCGATCTTTATCCATACCTGGCGTCAGGTAATAGATGTGCCCCGTGTCTTCCACGTGTACATGGTCGCTGCTCAGACTGAGAAAATCGGGTGAGTTTAAAAACTGCTGCGAAAGGCGGATCACGTGGGCAGATATGGTGGCTGAAAACATGTAGCCGCTTATTTCTCGCCGGGGGAGGAATTCTTGAATTTGCACCATGTCGGGATAGAAACCCATGGACATCATGCGGTCTGCTTCATCGTAAACAAGAAATCTCAGATTTTTGAGATTCAGATTTCGTTTAATCAAGTGGTCCAAAATCCGTCCTGGGGTTCCGACGACACAATGAGCACCTTTATTAAACCCCGCAATTTGCGGTTTATAGCTCGTGCCACCATATACGGGTACAGTTCGCATCCCATTACTCCCAGCTAAGCTCTTGGCATCTGCCGCAACCTGCTGAGCCAGCTCGCGAGTCGGCACGAGCACGAGCGCCTGGCAATTTGGCTGGTTTTTGTCAACCTGTTCTAATATTGGTAGGATGAATGCGCCGGTCTTGCCGCTGCCCGTACGGGCTTGCACCATCAGGTCGCGCCGCGCTTGAAGATAGGGGATAGCCCTGGATTGCACAGGGGTAAGTTCTGTCCAACCAACCCGGTTGGTGGCAGATTGCATGATTTCGGGTAATTCGTCGATTGAGATGGGTGACAGAGCATTTTGTGGCTCGGTGAGCTCTTGTTGCGGGTCGTATGGTTTCTCACTCATGGTTATTTTCCTGTTCTTCCTGGTTAGACATCTGGCTTTAATCTGGTTATTGGTGAAATTTATTATACATGGGAACCGACAAGGTTGATCGCGCAGACAGGATAGTAATTTATTTTGGTGGATGGTTGACCTTGAAATTCTTTCATTGGCTCCACGAATCCTTCAATCAGATTCTGGTTAATGCGTCCCCCTGGTCTAAACTAACATTAAAAAGAACCGCCTTTGTAATGGACGGTTCTTGCTAAGTTGATTATATAGTTTTTATTTATGAGGGTATGATAAATCAATAAGCGCCTACACTTTTACAAAGGTCCCATTGCGAAGATCGGCGAGTGCCTGCTGGATCTCCTGGGGTGTATTCATCACGAAGGGTCCGTAAGGAACAATGGGCTCTTTGAAAGGCGCCCCGGCTATGAGCATAAAGCGCACGCTGGAGTCAGGTGTTGTTTGAACCTGTAAGGCATCACCATCGTTGAAGACGACCAGGTGGACGGCTTCTAGCCGTTCGCCTTTACCAGTTTCATCCACTCCGAATTCTGCTGCACCCTCGAAGACATATGCGACAGCAGTATGCCCCTGTGGAATGGGGTAGCTGAAGGTCGAACCGGGTTTAACTTCCACATCCAGATATACTGGATTAGCAGCGATCTCAGTCACTGGTCCTTGCACGCCATTGATCTCTCCTGCCACAATACGAATCAATGCCCCATCTTTTTCGACTGCGGGTATGCTATCCGCGGATACTTCCTGGTAGCGCGGCTGGCTCATTTTTAGAGCAGCTGGAAGATTCACCCATAGCTGGAAACCGAATACATTTCCTTGCGGACTGTGGCGCGGCATTTCCTCATGCATGATGCCGCTGCCGGAGGTCATCCACTGCACATCCCCTGAACCGATCAACCCGGAATTGCCAAGGCTGTCACGGTGGTGGACAGAACCTTCCAGCATATAGGTCACTGTTTCAATACCCCGGTGGGGGTGCATAGGAAAACCGACCAAAGGTCCCTCGACAGGATCGTTAAAGGCGAAATGGTCGAAAAGCAGGAAAGGATCGAACAGGTTTTCAGGACTGGGTGAGATCGAACGGCGCAGGAGAACCCCAGCACCCTCAATGACCAGGTTTGGTTCGATTACGTTAGCTATGGTGCGTAAATTATTCATACATTCTCCAAAATGATTTCAAAGGGTACAATACATATTAGGTAAATTATACCTGTTAAGTATTAATATAATATAAACTTTGGATCCGGGTTCTTGTATTTAGTTGCAGTTTATCGCTTGAACAATGACTAACGTTCAGATTTCCCCAGCTTGTAACCTTATGTATTAATATCAAAACCGCTCAAAGTGTCAATGAGCGGTCTTGAGATTTTGCCGTGTTTGATTTTATGTTGTCTAATTATCCAAATTAATTAATGCGCGCTTGATCCGCAGGTAGGCAAATAATTGGATTCTATTAGCTGAATGTGCGCGAGAAATTCTCGATCAATCTTTTTTCATGGATTGTTATGAGGCTACCTTTGCTT
>JALHTN010000237.1 GCA_022865865.1 Anaerolineales bacterium | reverse complement strand
TTGCACAGCTTCAGCGACTTACCACGAGAATTAAGCATCCTCGAATTTTGATCAACATTTCAATTAATAAATTATCTTATTTGTCTATCAATAATCAGCATAACACTGCTTGCATCAGGCAAGGTTTTTTACAATCAATATGCATCAATCCTTAGAAATAAAAGTATCCAAATATGAAACGTGATCTGATTTTTTTGGGTATTGCCATGTTTGCCTGGGGTTTGGGTGAAGGGATGTTCTTATTCTTTCAACCACTATACCTCGAAGAATTAGGAGCGGATCCGATCTTAATCGGGACCATCCTGGGGTTATTCGGTATGGCTATGACGATTTCACATATCCCAGCCGGTTATCTCGCCGATCGCATCGGACGTAAACCCCTGATATTAGCTGCCTGGTGCACCGGCACGGCCGCAACATGGATGATGGCCTTTTCAAACACATTGCCCATTTTCACGATTGCGCTATTCTTATATGGAATGACAATGTTTGTGATGTCGCCGTTGCAGAGCTACATAACAGCAGCTCGGGGAAATCTATCCGTCGGTCGTGCGATCACACTGATGTCTGCTGGATTTAATTTGGGAGCGGTTATTGGGCCTATTGTTGGTGGGCAAATTGGAGATAATTTTGGTTTACGGCAATCTTATTATGCAGCTGGAGTGGTTTTTCTTATTTCACTAATCATAATCTCTTTCATTCGTCCCCAACCGGTTGAACGAATTGCTAGCATGGAAGGAGGCAGGAGCTGGTTCTTCTCCCCGCGCTACTTAGTGTATATGGGGGTCATTTTTCTCGCTATCTTTGCGATGTACCTTCCCCAACCATTAACGCCCAACTACCTCTCAAACCAGGCTGGATATGATCTAAGCCAGATTGGAATTTTGTTTTCTGTATCCAGTATCGGGGTAGTGGTGTTAAACCTATTGTTTGGATCGATGCCTGCTCTAAGAGGTTTTATTCTCGGGCAGGCCGGCGTGGCAATCTTTACGCTGATCTTATGGAGGGCAAGCGGTTACGCTTGGTATATGTTGGGATTCTTTATGCTAGGAGGATACAAAACTGCCCGGAGTCTTGGCTTGGCACAAGTTCGTGAACTGGTACCATCCGCGAAAATGGGATTAGCATATGGTGTTACAGAAACGGTAGCGGGGACAGCTGTCATCCTGGCTCCCATAATAGCCGGATTGCTCTATACTCAGAATCCGGTCTTAATGTATGCCATCGCACTTGGATTTATTATCGTTTCGGTTTTCTTAAGCGGTCGTTTTTCCCCGAAACCTGGAGACTATGACTAATCACCAATACCAAATGACTCTCAAACTTCAAACCAGGAATCAGGTGGACTGTAGAACTAATTGTTAACCAATAAATTTCGCTGGTTATTGACTTTTTCTTCTCATTGAAAGGAGGGTGGCAGTAATGAATTACCTCTATGAGCTGGGTATCAGTGTTGTCCTAATGGTTCAAAATTTTGGGGAGTGGATATTGGTACCGATGAAGGTATTCTCTTTCATTGGCAGCGCAGAATTTTACTTGCTAATCATGCCGTTTTTGTATTGGAGCATCGATACTGCATTAGGTATTCGCATCGGTGTCATTCTGCTGTTCAGTGATACGTTTAATTATTATCTGAAGGTAGGCTTGCACACTGGACGTCCCTTTTGGGTCAGCAGTCAGGTTGAGGGTTATGCATTTGAGTCTTCCTTTGGGATGCCTTCCGCACATGCTCAAAATTCTGCCGCGGTCTTTGGATTACTGGCTGCCACACTGAAACGCAGGTGGGTTTGGGTACTTTCTATCTTGTTGATATTCTTGATTGGTATCTCCCGTCTTTATTTAGCAGTCCATTTCCCTCAGGATGTACTCTTGGGTTGGTTAATCGGGTTTTTCCTGGTTTGGATATTCTTACGTTTTGAGAAACCAGTCACAGCCTGGTTCTCAGAACAATCCCTGCCATTGGCTGTTTTTGTACTGTTCGCTATTTCGATCTCAATCCTTATCGTCGGATTATTGCTCCGCTCTATCGCCAGTGGTTGGCAGATACCTATTGCCTGGTTAGAGAATGCCCGCCTCGCATTTCCAGAAGAAGAACCCCTCAATCCTTTTAGGTTCTCCGGGTTGCTGCTCACCAGTGGTGTCTTCTTTGGGTTATCCGCTGGTGCTCTTTGGCTCTCAACCAGGGGAGGGTTCAACGCTCAGGGGAGATGGGGTCGAAGAGTGCTTCGTTACCTGGTTGGTGTTGTTGGTGTGGCGATTTTATGGTTCGGATTGGGATCAATCCTACCTGATCAAGGTAACATTCCTGGTTATGTGCTTAGCTATATATTGTACGCCGTGATTGGAATATGGATTTCAGCGTTGGCTCCGCTGGTCTTCCTGCGCTTTAAGTTAGCAGAACCGAAAATAAGCGAAGCCCCCGCGGCTTGAAGCGGGGTATCCTGATAACTTTGGGTTTTCGGTCTAAGCCATCTCACTCATCTCTTTGAGCGTCGAGTTCTTTTTGCCGGGCATCGATCACTTCCTGGGCGATATGGGCAGGAACGGTTTCATAAAATGCAAACTCCAAGGTGTAAACTCCCCGTCCACCAGTCATCGATCGCAAGTCCGTGGTATAGCGCTGCATTTCCGCAAGGGGGACCTGGGCTGTTATTATCGAACGTCCTTTATCGGTATCCATTCCCTGGACCCGAGCTCGACGGGTGTTCAAATCCCCCATGATATCGCCCATATTGGCCTCTGGGACGGTAATCACTGCTTCCATGATCGGTTCAAGCAGTACCGGAGCGGCATCTTTCACTGCTAATTTGAAAGCCTCTCTTCCGGCGATTTCAAATGCCACTGGTTTCGAGTCAACAGGGTGTTCTTTTCCGTCATACACTTCAACCCGCACCTTTTCAACAGGGAAATTGGCGATGACACCCGTTTGCATGACGACTTTAATACCCTTCTCAATGGCTGGCATGAAATTATGGGAAATTGCTCCACCGAAAACTTTGTTGACAAATTCGAAATTCTCATCTGCCAAGGGTTCCACGCGCAAGAACACTTCAGCGAATTGCCCAGCGCCACCGGTTTGTTTCTTGTGCCGGTATTGGCCATCGCCCAGTCTGGTGATCGTTTCGCGATAGGGAACCCTGGGTTCATCCACTTTGAGGCCAGTTTGGAATTTATTTTCAGCTTTGCGGATAGCGACATCAATGTGTTGCCCCCCCATGCCCTGCAGAATGGTCTGGTTGGTGCTTGGCTCCTGGTACCAAGAGAGAGTCATATCTTCATCACAGAGACGGGTGAGGGTGGGACTGATCTTGGCTGAATCGGATTGTGTTTTCGGAGAAAGCGACACCCGGAAAAGTGCATGCGGGTATTCAGGCCTGGGAAGCTCTAAGCGTTGGGCTCGATCGCAAAGTGTATCGCCAGTAGAGGTAGCGGTTAATTTTGGAACTGAAGCGATATCCCCTGCGTGGACGGTTTTAACAGGAATAGCTTCTTTCCCCCTCATAAGATTAAGATTACCGATTCTTTCCTCGATTTCTTTGCCCTGATTCCAAACGCGGGTATCCGTTGTGAGCAAGCCAGAATAAACCCGAAGATAGGTGATCTTACCCACAAATGGATCGGCAGTCGTTTTCCAGGCGTATATAGCCAGGGGACCTGAGTCGCTGGCTGAAAGTTCCACATCGCCAGTCTTGCTGGATGCTGTAACAGGTGGAGCACCAGCAGGTGAGGGCATCAAAGCGATGATGGCCTCTAAAAGGGGTGCGATTCCGATTTCCGCGGTTCCTGAGCCAACAAAAACAGGTACATAGGCACCAGAATGGAATACTCCGGCCAGACCGCGAATAATCTCCGTGGCGTCCAAAGGCTCCCCTTCCAAATACTTCATCAGTAATTCGTCTTCCCCCTCTGCAGCAGCCTCGATCAAATCGTTATGGGCAGCTTCAGCCTCGTCTTGGAATTCGGCTGGGATTTCAACGGCGGAAGTCCCCGCACCTGAGTAAGCTTTCATCGATAACAAATCAATAACACCCTGGAAATCCCGCTTCTCACCCCAAGGAAGCTGGATGGGGAGCAGCCGTACATCAGAAAGTTCTTGAACAGAACCAAGCGCTTTTCGGAAGTCAGCGGTATCCCGGTCCATTTTGTTGATCAAGACAAAGCGCGGGATATTGAATTGGTCGCAATAATTCCAGGCCAGCTCAGTCCCCACTTCTGTGCCTGCCACGGAATCAACCAGCACCACAGCACCATCGGAAACCCTTAATGCGGAGATCATCTCACCGATGAAATCATTGTAGCCTGGTGTGTCCAGGAAATTCAACTTATGATCCTTGTACTCAACCGGGATGATTCCGGTTGATAATGAAATCCCCCGGCGAATTTCTTCTTCCTCAAAGTCGCTGATCGATGTCCCGTCCTCGATCCTCCCTAAGCGAGTTGTGGCTCCCGAAAAGTGCAGAAAAGCTTCCGCCAACATGGTTTTTCCTGCACTGCTGTGGGAAACTAGTGCAATGTTGCGGATGAATTCAGTCGTATATTCTTTCATTAATGGATCGTCTCCTCTATTGATTATCTGACTGCCTGATTTTAAGGTAAGTCGGTGCTATTGTCAAAGATTAAATGTGGAATCAATGAAAATGTGCTAAAAATTGAGGTTTATCATTAATTGTCAGGTAGAATACTTCAGATAATGAGCTGGCTCAGACACCTCTATTTCAACCTGCTGTATTTTCGTCAACCTCCTTGGGATACTCAGGTATCACCACCTGAACTGTTGGAGTTTATTGAAGATAATCCTCCAGGACGGGCATTGGATCTGGGTTGCGGCACGGGCACAAATGTGATCACCCTCGCACAACATGGTTGGCAGGTTTCCGGAGTTGATTATGTCAAACGTGCAGTTCGTCAAGCGAGACTGAAAGCTCACCGGGCCGGAGTCTCAGCAGAATTCTTTGTAAATGATGTCACGAAACTTGATTATATCCATGGGGTCTTTGATTTAGTGCTGGATATTGGTTGTTTTCACAGTTTGACCATTGCTGAAAAACAGGCTTACCTGGATAACTTAACGCGTTTGACCGATCCGGGAAGCTATTATTTATTGTATGGTTTCATTCGGAGTCAAAGTGACAGTGGTCCTGGGATGGATGAAACTGATTTGAAGGCTTTTCAAAAGTTTTTTACTCCATTGGCTCGCGTTGATGGAACTGATCGTGGTGAACGACCTTCAATCTGGTTAACCTACGAGAGAAGAACCAGCGAAAATATGCAGCTGGCAACAGATGACTGATCAAATGAAAATTCTCTTCTTATTTTTAGATGGGGTTGGCCTGGGAGGCAATGATCCTGATATAAATCCTTTTGCTAAAGTTGAGATGCCCAACCTGCAAGGATTGTTGGGGGGCAAGAAATTGCTTTTGAACACACTCGCTGCAGTTGGTGGTATTGGAAATAAACTCGAAACTCCACGCGCGACCTTGCTCGCACTCGACGCGGGATTGGGGGTAGATGGTTTACCCCAATCTGCAACAGGACAGGCAGCCTTATTAACAGGCATTAATGTGTCCGCTGAAATTGGCTATCATTACGGACCTAAACCGAACAAGGATGTCGCGGCATATCTGCGGAATGGAAATATTTTCAGCACTCTATCCTCACAAGGATATAAATCTGGATTGATTAATGCTTATCCCCAGGGATATTTTGACTCCATCCAATCCGGTCGGCGTTTATATTCTGCAATCCCCTTGGCGGTCACCAGTGCTGGAATACCCCTGAAAAATCAAGATGATTTGATTTCTGGGCAGGCCTTGTCGGCAGATTTTACCGCCGAAGGTTGGCGAGAGCGTTTAAACTTACCAGATATACCTATTTTGACACCCGATCAAGCGGGTGAACGCATGGCATACTTATCTGATAGCTTTGACCTTTCATTTTTCGAGTATTGGTTAAGTGATTATGCCGGTCACAGCCAGGATATGCAAGCCGCGGAAAATTTATTGAACACCTTTGATCAAGTTTTGGGCGGCTTGCTGAATCATTGGAATGACCAGCAGGGAATGATTTTGATCACCTCCGATCATGGAAATATGGAAGATCTGGCAACGCGGCGCCATACCGCCAGTCCGGTACCGGCACTGCTGATAGGTGATCCTGCTCTGAGGCAAGATTTTTCTTCTGATTTGATCGATTTGACCGGGATCACCCCGGCGATTATGAGGTTAATCCAACATGACCTTTCTTAGGTCATCTTTTCCAAAGTCTTGAGGAGGGTGAGATGTCCAAAGTCGCAATTGTCACCGACAGCACAGCGTGTATCCCCATACCTATCATGGATGAATTGAATATCCATTGGCTGCCTTATTACATCCACCGCGGCGAAGAGACCTTGCGCGATATGGTATCCATAACTCCTGCAGAGTTCTATGCCTGGCTTCCGACAGCGGAGGAATTACCCCATACCGCCATTCCTGGTCCAGGAGAATATCTAGCCATGTACCAGAAGCTGGCCGAGAAAGATGGGGTTCAGCAGATAGCCAGTATTCACATGACCTCGAAAGGGAGTGGAGCCTTCCAGGCAGCTCAAACAGCCAAGGGAATGCTCAAAGAAGTGCTTCCAGATCTGGTTGTGGAAGTAATCGATACGCTCAATGTTTCGATGTGTCATGGGTGGATGGTGATTGAAGCCGCTCGGGAGGCCATGCAGGGAGCATCATTAAAAGATGTGGTTAATAAGGTTGCGCAGCTAGTACCAGTGACGCGCATGCTGCAAACAGCCGATACTTTGAAATACCTTTATATGGGCGGCAGGATTGGTAGAGCGCAACATCTGGCCGGAAGTTTGTTGAATATAAAACCATTGATCAGTATGGAAGATGGGATCATCGTGTCTCTCGGTACAGCCCGCAGCCGAAAACGGGCTTACCAGATGATGGTGGAGAAGATTGAATCTGTAGTGGGTCGGAATGGGAAGATCAAAATTGCATACGTCCATGCGGCTGCTCTTGAGGAAGCTGAGAAGATCCAGGATTTGGTCGAAGCACGTTTGACTACCGTGGAAACTATCTTTGCTGAGCTTTCACCTGCGCTCGGAGTGCACACCGGTCCGGGGACTGCTGGATTGTGTTATTACCCTGTCCTATCTTGAGTCAGGTTTTTTCTCCAATGAGATGAAATCCCAAACCTGGGATCACTTGAAGCGCGACAAGG
>JALHTN010000236.1 GCA_022865865.1 Anaerolineales bacterium | reverse complement strand
TAATTCGAGGGGGTTGGCAAGCGCACTGCGCATGCGACCCATGGTATAGCCGCCCGCCTGAACCAGTCCGGTTAGCACTGAGCGCGGCACGAATCCAGATTGTTTCTTTTCTTGCTCAAAGATGATCTGGGTCAAGACGATGGAGGTGATCTCTTCTCCTGAACCCTGATCTATGACCTGTACCTCCCTTCCATCACGGATACGGTCACTGATATCATCAAGTGTGATGTACCGTTTCTCTTCCGTATCATAGAATTTTCTGTTTGGGTAGCGTTTAATGGTCAGCATTTTAGTTTTGCCTTTGACAGTTTATCGAATAATTGATTATAAAGCATCTGCTATTGGTATATTGACGAGATCTGGTAATTTGAGGCTGCGAGCGATCTAGGTTTGCAAGGGTTTGAAACCATCCTGTGATAAAATCGGTTAGTGCCAAATTGTGCAGGTTTGGGAAATAACGAAGTAAATTTTCACGAGAATTAGCACGCATTCGCTTCTCGAAATTTCAATAATCCAATGCTGATCAGACCACGATATCTCCGCCGCTACCGTCAAATTGTCGAAATCTTAGCTGACTATGGTTTTGGGGCTTTTCTGGCGCAAATGGGCTTGAGTGATCGCCTCAATATTCCCCGCAGGTGGCGACGCCGGAGAGACATTCCAGGCGATGAAATGACCAATCCCCGTCGTTTACGGCGGGCATTGGAGGATATGGGGCCTACATTCATCAAGTTTGGACAAATTATGAGCACCCGTTCTGATGTCTTGCCTCCAGAATATCTAGAGGAGTTAAGTTATCTTCAGGACGAGGTCCCACCTGTCTCCTGGGAGGAAGCCCGGGAGGTGATTGAGACCGAGCTCGGAGCATCAGTAAATGATTTGTTCGCACAGGTCGATCCGGTTCCTATTGCTTCTGCCTCATTAGCTCAGGTTCATGTAGCTCACCTGGTTGGTGGGGAAGAAGTGGTGATTAAGATCCAAAGGCCAAATATTGAGAAGACAGTAAACCTGGATCTGGATATCATCTATGACCTGGCGCAGACTGCTCAGCAGCGCATCTCAGCGGCCTCAAGATTTGAAGTGGGGGACCTGGCTGAAGAATTTGCTTCTGCTTTGCGCACCGAGTTGGATTTCCGGCGTGAAGCTTGGAACGCAGACCGCTTCCGTAAGAATTTTGAGGATGAGGCTCACCTGTATGTCCCGAAAATATTCTGGGAGTACTCCACCAGACGCTTGCTGGTCATGGAGCGCCTGCGGGGGATAAAGATTGATAATATTGAGGCGATTAAAGCTGCTGGATACAGCCCTAAGCGCTTATCAGGTTATGCTGCCGATTTCGCCCTCAAAGAAGTATTAATTGATGGTTTCTTCCATGCCGACCCACATCCAGGCAACATGCTGATTTTGCCAGGGGAAGTCATCGGTGTGCTCGACTTTGGCACCGTTGGTCGATTAGACGAAAAAGATCGCGCCAATCTGGCGCGGTTATTCATAGCAGGGGTGCAGTTGGACGCAGAGGGTATCGTTGATCAGCTCCAGCGCATGGGAGTTGCAAATTACCGTGTTGACCGGTTTGGATTAGAACGTGACAATAAACGCATCCTGACCAGATATTATGGTTTACCAATTTATGAAATTGATGCCCAGGAAATTTCCAAAGCAGTTCAGCCAATTTTATATGAATATAAACTCTATATTCCCACTGATTATTATCTGTTGATGAAAACGGTGATCATGATGCAGGGTGTGGGGCTAAAATTAGATCCCGATTTTGATATCTATGAGGCCGCCCAACCCTATATTGGTAAATTATTCCGCCGCATGTGGATGCCATCTTCCTGGGGACCAGATGTGATCCGCATGGCATTGGATTGGAAGGATTTTGCCAGTATCCTGCCACGCAAAACGTCACGAATTTTGGATCAAGTGGAACGTGGTCAGCTAACTGTCCAGGCAGAATTACCACAACTAGAACTAACGATCAACATGATCGACAAGTTGATAAACCGCATTATCTTCAGTGTTCTGGTTGCTGCCCTGGTTGTAGCGCTGGCATTACTATTACCGCGCCTCGATTACGCCTGGCCCTGGGGGTTATTAACCTGGATTATTGTTGGCGCATTTTTTGCGCTGCTTTTCTTAGCGTTTCGCTTATCCTGGTCTGTGTTTCGCTCAGGCCGGTCGAAATTTGATTGATTGGCGGATTCGAAAATTTAGCTGCTATGGAATATGCGCCTGGAAAACCCAGCCGGGTTCTCCAAGCGCATAAGTATTTAATTCTCTTGGGAAGAAATTTAGCTTTTGGCTTTCTTGAGCTCATCCACTTTCTTGGATAAGTCGGCAATTTTTGCGCTCAATTCCTCGATGTCAGATTTTGAGGGGATGTCCATCTTATCCATCATCTCACGCATCCGGTCGGAGGCAATAAATTCAGTTTGATCGGTTTTCTTCCTGCGCTTTTCTTTAAGTTCACTGACCAGCTTTTTGCCTTCCTGTTCGGCAATCTCTCCCCGCTCAACGAGTTTATCAACCAGCTCACCGATTTCCTCGATGGTCAGGGCAACCACACCGACACTGGCGAGAAGTACCCGCCGTAGACTTTCCAGGATTGAAGTCTCTTCAACCACTACTTCCTCTTCACTTATTTCTACAACTTCTGGTTCGTTATTGGTCGCCATCAGTTAACCTCCTGATTTACTAATTATTTGACGCAATGCGTCATTAACTATATCGCGTCAGCTGCAGCACGTCAAGGTTTATTATTGGGTTAATTATTGGGATAATTTTCTCTCATGTGGGTAGTTTCTGATGAACATGTCCCAGTCAATTGCCGGTGATAATCAGCTGAGATCGTTTGAACCGCCGGAAAGCTGCGGCCAGCAATCCAAGATCAATCAGCAGGAGGGTAATCGTCACTAGAATAATGACCATCTGGAGATCAATGCCGCTGAGACCATTCTGTACAGTCACCTGAAGATTTTCTGGCAGCAGGGGTAAGAGCAAGAGGGGTACAAAGAGGGCTAAGAATGCAACGCTAAGTGTTTGCTGAGCCTGACGAACAGAAGCTGCCTTCAGGGATACCATAACCCCTAAACCCGCGGCTAACCAGGCGACCAGGAATGATGAACTTAATATCGCCAGCCCGATCAAAGGTGGGAAGAATAGAAATTCGCCAGCCCCTTGAGAGACATTCACCGTCACTAACGCGACCATAACGCCGATCAAGGTGATGCCCCAACCGTAAGCGATGGCTGAGCTTATTTTTCCGATCAATATCGCCCGGTCTGAGAGACGGGATGCAAGCAGTGTTTCCAGTG
>JALHTN010000235.1 GCA_022865865.1 Anaerolineales bacterium | reverse complement strand
CAATCGCTGGAGAGCTGGATCAGTTGCTGACGGAGGCGCAGGTTCCCCAAGAGCGGATGAAGAGTGCTCGCATTGCTATCCTGAGAGAACAGTTAGCGAGCTTACGGATAGATGCAGGATGGTTGTTGCGTCTCTCCCCGGGGGAGAACCTTAGGAGACAGTTTTTCCACGCAGGTGTGTACGGTCCACTGATTGTTGTGCTGGGAATGTATCTCGTCCAACAGCTTCTGGCAATTGGTGCCTGGTTTGTAATTGGAAGAGGTGTATTCCAGGGACATTATGATTGGGGGTGGTTGTTAGCCTGGATTATTCTGCTCTTCGCGACCATCCCAGTCTCAGTGATTGTGGGAGATATGCAAAATGAGTTATCTATGCGGGTGGGCGTGATATTCAAGCAGCGCTTGCTTCACGGCACCCTCAACCTTGATCCTGAGGAGATCCGCCACCAGGGGAGAGGTCAATTCCTCGGACGAGTGATGGAATCCGAAGCGGTGGAAATGCTGGCCTTAAACGGCGGTTTCATGGCGTTCCTATCGATCTTGGAGCTTTTTTTGGCTGCAATTATCCTGTCCAAAGGTGCTGGGGGAGCATTCCACGCGGCTCTATTGGGCATCTGGGTGATCGTCATTATAATTATTATGTTCAGGTACTATCGCATCGCCAGGGAGTGGGCTGTTGCGTACCGCGAGATGTCCAATGATTTGGTTGAAAAAATGGTGGGTCACCGCACACGGTTAGCTCAAGAAGACCCTGCCCGCTGGCATGAAGAAGAGGATCAGTTTCTAGACCGCTATCTGAAATTATCAGGGAATCTGGATGGTATTGGCATCCAAATGAACTCACTCGTGGTCCGTGGTTGGCTCCTGATTGGTATGTTGGGGATCATATTTCCCTTTATTACCAGCTCGACTACCCCGCAGGCGCTGGCAATCAGCCTGGGAGGTGTTTTATATGCCACACAGGCGCTGAGCAAATTAACCGGTGGATTCCAAAGTATGGTAGGCTTGGTGATTGCCTGGGAGCAAGTCGGTCCGCTCTTCAGCGCAGCAGCTCGGGAAAGAGAGATCCAATCCCTGGATTTCTTCTCTTACCTGGGCGGAGATATGAGTACTAGGAACTCGCCTGGTAGGTTATCTGGTGACGAGGCTGGTGGTGAACCACTCTTGATGGCGCGTGATCTATTGTTTCGATACCGCCCACAAGGCAAACCTGTGATTCAAGGATTTAATTTACAGATAAACTCAGGTGACCGATTATTGCTGGAGGGATCGTCTGGGAGCGGCAAGTCAACCCTGGCAGCCCTGTTAACCGGGCTGCGCAGCCCAGAATCTGGCGCTTTGCTCCTGCAGGGGATTGACCGGCAGATCATCGGAACGGATGAATGGCGGCGGCGTGTGGTGATGGCACCCCAGTTTCAGGAGAACCACGTGTTCTCGGAGACTTTTGCCTTCAACCTGCTGATGGGTCGGCGCTGGCCACCTCGTCCGGAAGACCTGGAAGAAGCGGAGGCTATCTGCAGGGAGCTTGGATTGGATGATGTGCTTGGGAAGATGCCTTCGGGTTTCCAACAAATGCTTGGCGAGAGTGGCTGGCAGCTTTCACATGGGGAACGCAGCCGGCTTT
>JALHTN010000023.1 GCA_022865865.1 Anaerolineales bacterium | reverse complement strand
GATAAATGCTGAAACGACGTTTAACAATGTAGTTTTCCCAGTACCCGTACCGCCGGAGATCACCAAATTAACCCGTGCCTCAACACAGGCTTTTATGAAAGCAACCAAATTCGGCGAGAAAGTCCCATTGGCGATTAAATCCTGGGCAGTATAGGGAGTGGTCGCAAATTTACGAATTGTCAGCAGCGGACCATCAAGTGACAGGGGGGGAATGGTAGCGTTTACACGATAACCAGATGGAAGACGGGCATCGACCATGGGAGATGATTCGTCCACGCGACGTCCAATCGGTGAGACGATGCGATCGATAATGCGCATCAGGTGCGCATCATTTTCGAAAGTTACATTTGTTTTTTCGATTAATCCGTAGCGCTCAATATAGACATTTTTGGGGCCATTTGCCATGATTTCGGTGATGGAGGAATCCTCCAGCAAGGGCTCCAACGGTCCATATCCCAGAATATCAGCAACCACCCAATCCAATAATTGTGCTCGATTGGAGCGGGTATAAAGCAAATTTTCCTCAGCCAGCACCTGGTTGAAGAGATTTTCGATCAAAGTGCGCATCTGCGCCTGCTGTTCCAGGTTGATTTGGCCTTCAGTTTCAGCCAGCAATTTGCGCTGAACACGATCTCGAATCTGGTACACATCCCCGGATATCCCACCAATGGCCTCTAATGTTGAGACCGGGGCTTGCTCTTCCCGATCGATATAATTCGGGTTTTTCCCGTTTACTGCAGGACGGTTTGAAAACATGTAATCTCTCCTAAAACAACGACTTCGGTTACCGGCTCAGGCGTTTATGGCAGAATTGGTATCAGTAATTCCTGACCGGGAATGATAATATTCGGATTTGCTAGATTGTTTGCGGTAGCGATCAGGTTGACCGTTGAATTGTAGTCCAATGCCAGCTGGGATAGATAATCATCCGAGGTAACCACATGCACCACCACATCAAACACCTGGTTAGCCCAGGTGGCAGCCTCCCGGTAATAGCGGAAGGCTTCCCGCATGTTCCCTTGCGCTGCATATTCCTCCGCAGTCCTTAATGCCTCCGCCATAGCCGAGCTGTATTGGTTAGCGCGAGCCCTGAGATCAGCCATCTCGATTGCGGACTGGTAAAGTCTAACAGCGGGATCATAGTCTCCTAACAAACCCTGCGCTTCGGCGATCCGCATCTGGATTTCATACAAACGTCCCTTGGAGGAGGGGTCTTCGTTAGCGATCACAGCTGCCCGTTGAAAATCCTCCAGGGCTGAATCAAAATCACCGATCGCCATGGCGCTGTCACCCCGGGCAACGTACGCCTCATACAGGGTTTGCCGGGCGGCTCCTTTGGCATAACCTGGATCCTCGCTGAGCACGATTTCCATATTGGCGATCGCATCCCCATAGGCGCTTTTTAGCAGGTTATCCTGGCCGAGCACGAACTGGTGCGCCAATTCCCGCTGCATGGTGATCTCGGGGTCATTGGGTTTTAAGCGCAGCGCTTCGGTGAAGTATCGATCGGCGATTTTTAGCGCTTCCAGGGTGTTCGTTCCATCTGCAATCGCTGATTGAGCCAGAAAAACGTAGCTTCTGAATAATCTTTCTTCGATCATCGAGCGCACCCTGGCCTGTTTGTCCTTGACATCAGGTTCCTGGGGGCGTAATGCCAGCGCTCTCTGGAAGTAATCCTCAACCTTCTTGATCCCTTCGATCGTGTCCGAACTGTTGAGCAATGTCTCTGCTGCATTCACGTAGCTGGAAAACAAGCGGTCTTCAACATGCGCGGTTTGATAATCCGGGTTAAGCGAGTACATGCTGTAGTAGGATTCCGCAGCTTCTTCCCATTGTTCATTTGCAAAGTAACCATCTGCTTCTCGCAGTTGATCACCTAACAATGTCTGATCCTGGATCGTTAATATCCGGTTCTTGACATCCCGGTAGTAGGGTTGTTGCCCCTCAATATCCTCCAAGACCACCAGTGCTGCATTCAGTTCACCTGCATCAATTAAGGCCAGAGCTTCAGCATATTGTTCGTCCAAAGCTTGCAGCTGCACTGCCTCGGCTTTGGTTGATTCCAATTCAGGATAATCCGCATCAACTGCTTCGATCTCATCCAATAAAGCCAAAGCTGGTTCAGCACGTCCAGCGCGAATATAATCCTGGGCGTCACGCATCTTAACATCTAAATCCAGAACCACCAGCTGGTACTCTACCGCCTGGCGAGTAGTAACTACTTGCTGCTGAAACCAGTTGGAATAAGTGCGGGCGACAAAGATAGCCAGGATGATCAGGATCGCGATTACCGAACCCCGGATAGCCAGGTTTCGAAAGCGGCGCTTTCGGGTTAAGGAATTTTCTGACCGCTCATCAGCATCGACCTTAGCACGGATGATCATCTCCTGTCTGAGCGACCGAAGATCAGGCTCCAGGGGATAAGATTGCATCACCTTCTCGATCTGGTTGATCCCTGACTCCCAATCCCCTTTCTGCATGCTGGACATCGCGGTGCGAAACATGGGATGATCAAGGTAAGATTCAGCTTGGTTTACAGCCATTAAGTATTACTCCTGAATGAATTTTCGATTACGGTCCAAACCCAGACCCTCCAAGGGTTTGGAAGAAACCTGACAAAATTGGAATTGAAGGCCCGCAGACGACTACCAACATGGCCGGGAAGATCAATAACATCATGGGAAACAGCATTTTCAGCGGTACTTTTCGGGCCGCTTCCTGGGCTCGAAAGCGACGCTCAATCCGCATTTGCTCTGCTTGCGCATGTAAGGCGTCCGCGATACTCATGCCCAACTGGTCAGATTGGATAATGACAGCCACGAAACTCGACAGCTCCGGAACATCCAAACGGTCAGCCAGATTCCTGAGAGCCTCCTGACGCGAGGAACCCATTTCCATCTCTGCCACCACCCGGCCAAATTCTACCCCGACTGGTGTCTTCCAGTATTCGCTCACGCGTTGGAGAGATTGGTCGAAACCTAAACCTGCTTGGGCTGTGACACTCAGCATATCCAGCGCATCAGGAAGTCCTTTGCGAATTTTATCTTGTCGCCTGCGCACCCTGCGGCGCAGCCAAACCATCGGTCCAAAAATTCCCACGTAAGCAATTAACCCCGCTGCAATCCAGTATAAAATGCCCGAACCTCGATTGAACACCATGTACGCTAACCAGATCCCAAAGATCATGATGATGATCCGGAACCCGTAGAATTCACGGGGACCCAAACCATAAGGTCGTTCGGCGATATCCAGGAGATGTTCGAGATTTT
>JALHTN010000234.1 GCA_022865865.1 Anaerolineales bacterium | reverse complement strand
TTAATTGTCGAAGTGCATAACAACCCCAGCCAGGCCATGTCTGATGGTGCTCAATCACTCAAACCGGAACGCTTCGCGGAGCTGGTTAATCAGGTGCGCGCGGTTTCTGAAGCAGTAGGACGTTCCCTTGAGCCAGTGCCACAGGTTATGGAAACCCAAGTGGACACGAGCACACCATGAGCGAACCTGACTTTCACGCTAGAACGCGACTGCATTCCTATGAACTTGATAGAGTAGCTCACCAATTGTTCAAGCTCTATCTGGTTTCTTAGGCATACAGCAATCCGGCGATGATTTACTGATTTATGCCCTCATCTTCTGAGATGAAGCAGTGTCAAATCCGTGTTTGGCTGGCGATCGAAAACCACTTTGCTAACTTCCTTCAAGGAGGGCGAGATCATGCAGCCAGCCTACGAGACCAATCTTTCTTCTGGTTGATGTCTCTATAAACCGTCACAAACCAAAGGAATCCAACCCCTATGAAGAATACTCCTAAACCACCAAAGAATCCAAAAATACCACCCCAGAATTGACCTATACCTACTAAATTTTCCAGGCCATCCTCCATTTCAAAAAGCTATCCGCATGACCACCAATATCGGGGAGTGGTCAATTACCTTACTATATTGGTTTAAAAAACCTTTGATAGTGTTCTTTATCATTATCGAGCTGGATTAATGTCATTCGCGAGCGGGTTGATGACCGAACCACCTATCGCAATATCTGCTCTTCGATTTTTTATTCATTCAACATATTTGTGACAATTGTGTTCCTCAACAAACGCAAGACCTACACCTTCAAGACGATAAAATCACCCCCGTGCGGTGGACGCGTGTTTATAAATGATGTTGGCCAACATCAAAGTGAACCCAGGGGGTCATTACAACTAAATATTTCATTCTCCTGCTGTCGGTGACCCTGTAGGGCATCGGTCGGGCATCGGGGAGCGGGATACAAGGACACGTGCCTACTGTATCTCGTAGTCATTCGCACGGCTCTATTCAAGCCCGTCTCTTCGGAGGCGGGCTTTTTTTGTTTCCTAGAAAGGAGGTGATAAACATGATCGAAGTGTGCATCCTTGACCGCTAAGGAGACCAAAATGCAATCAAAGAACACATTTTTTTGCTCAACGACCAGTCATCTTCTTCAAATCTGCGGGATACCGATCCCCTTGTACGGTGATCTTAGAAATGGCACTTTCGATCTCCCGCAGATCATCGGGCCTGAGTTCGATAGTAAGCGCGCCGATATTCTCATCCAGACGCTCGAGCTTCCGGCTGCCCGGGATGGGAACAATCCACGGCTTCTGAGCGAGCAGCCAGGCGAGCGCAATCTGAGCTGGGGTCGCTCCTTTTTCTTCTCCGACCCTGGCAAGCAGATCAATTACCACCCGGTTGGCTTTCCGCGCCTCCGGCGTATAGCGAGGGCTGCGGCTGCGGATGTCGGAACTGTCGAAAGTCGTGTTTTCGTCAATCTTTCCCGTGAGAAAGCCTCTGCCCAGCGGGCTGAATGGCACGAAGCCGATCCCAAGTTCCTCGCATGCAGGCAGCACTTCCTCCTCAGGGGTTCTCCACCACAGCGAGTATTCGCTCTGGACTGCTGTGACCGGCTGGACTGCGTGGGCGCGACGGATGGTTTCTGCTCCCGCTTCAGATAGCCCGAAGTGCTTTACCTTGCCTTCCTGAATCAGTTCCTTGACTGCTCCTGCCACGTCTTCGATGGGCACGTCCGGGTCAACCCGGTGTTGGTAAAACAGGTCGATGGCTTCTACACTCAGCCGCTTGAGCGATTCTTCAGCGACCATCTTGATTCGCTCTGGCCGACTATCCAGGCCAACCGTATGACTTGGCCCCTTGTTGGGATCGTGTTTGAACCCGAACTTGGTGGCAATCACAACCTGCCCGCGAAAAGGAGCAAGCGCTTCGCCCACAAGTTCTTCGTTGGTGAATGGGCCGTACACTTCAGCCGTATCAAAGAAGGTGATGCCACGGTCAACCGCCGCGTGAAGAAAAGCGATCATCTCCTGCTTGTCGCCTACCGGGTAATCGCCATAGGACATTCTCATGCAACCAAGCCCGAGAGCCGAAACTTCCAGGTTACTGTTTCCGAGTTTACGCGTCTGCATTTTCTGAACTCCTGTCTTTGGATTAGAAGTCGGAGCAACTGTACTCCGCTTTTGCATCGCTGTCTAACTGGTTGATTAGCTAATATCTCTATGTGCCATTTCAACGCAATCCATATTATCTGAATCAAATATGCGGCTTAC
>JALHTN010000233.1 GCA_022865865.1 Anaerolineales bacterium | reverse complement strand
GAGACGCTTACCTAATCCGCTTCAGATTGCTCATCATCAGATACTTCACCTGCCTCTTTTTCCTCGGTTTTTTTCTGCTGGAAATCTTCCCATTCCTTGGCCCAGGGTGGCATTGGTCCATGCCCCCATTTTCCATGGTATGGGTAGCCAGCCCGGTGCCTCCGTCCCCAGGGTTTCAGCAGCCCACCCACCAGGAACAGAATCAAAAAGATGAAACCGATTCCCAGACACAACCCAAAAAATGGGAAACCAAAACCAGGGTAGAAGGGGCGGTACATATGGCTTCCGAATTGCGGCACCAGCAACCCGGATTCAGTACCTTCACTGCTTGAAATCACTGTACCCGTCTGGTAGCCTTGTGCCCATCCCGCCCGGTAGGCAACCATTCCACCGCCCACAATAACAGCTACCAGAAGAACTGCTAGCAGTATTCGGGCCACAATACGTCCACGATACATAGCATACCTCCATGAAATATATTTTTGAGCGCTAGATTGCCGCTCTCTTGTACCTTCAGTATGCCAGGAGGTTGTGAAAAAATTATGAAATGGTTGGGGAAATCCGGTGAATATTAGTTCAATCCCTCCAGGCTGAAAAACTTCCCGGTGGAAAGGGACATCTGCCCCATGACAATGGGACAATTTTTCTCTAAAATGTGTCTATTCGGCTAACTGCCGCCTAACCCCCCGAAATTTGCAGGTTTATCCCACCCAATACCAGTTGGCAAACATCGCTGTAAAGAGACCCAACAGCAATAAAGAAACAACAAAAATTATCCTGTCCACCCAGGGATTCCTGCCCCACCGTGCCAGCAGGATGAAAGCTGGAAATAGCACCCACATATACCGCCGCTGGCTCATCAACAGTCCAGAGCTGAACGGCAGAAGCGCACCGAGGATGACGAAAATGCTCTCGCTCCAACGCTTTTGAACCAGCAGGACAATGCCCAAAACGACAAAGAAGATTACAAAGCATAAATCCAACCAGTTATCCAATGGCAGCGCACCTGCTGATAGCGCGCTCAGCCATCCCTGCGGGGGGCGCACCAGCAGTTCCGTCAGGGTCGCCAGCAAATTAGCGGGTGTACGCCCCCAGGCGTTTGAAGCGTGTAAAAATGCCAGGGGGTCCCCAAATTGTCGCGCCAAATATATCATATACGCCAGCGTGCCGATGGGTGCCAGCGAGGCGGCGACCAGATCTGTCCAATCTGGAAGTTTCTGCCTAGCTGCTGGTTTCTGATCGTCAATAGTATCGGGCGCCTCCCGGTACTGCTTGCGCTGCTGCCACCACTCAACCACCAAAAGCGGCGCCAACAGGATTCCGATAAAGCGAGTCATTGCCCCCAGGATGCTCGCCACCCCAGCCGCCCACCAGCGACTTTTTCGTGCAAGGTATAAAGAGGCGATGCTAAGAAGCAAGAAAAGCGATTCGCTGTAGATAGCAGATCCAAAAAATGATGCAGGAAAGATTAACAGGTACCAGACAGCCCGGTCAGCGGTGGGTTGGTTGTACTCATCTGCTGCCAGAAGATGCAGCAGCATGACCGCGGCTAACAGTGCCGCGTTGGCGACCAACAAGCCAGACAACAAAGTATCCCCGGTGAGCAGGCGAATCACCCGTATGAGAACCGGCAGGAGCGGAAAGAATGCCACCGAGGGGAATTCAATCCCCTGGATCCGATATCCTTGGTCTGCAATTGACGTATAAAAACCGGTATCCCAGCGGCTGGCAAATACATCAATCAAGGTATTATCCGGCCGCAAATGGTATGGTGGAACGGTTGAATCTGCCAGGATGGGGGTGGAAAAGTAAGCCACAAATGCAATTCCCAGGCGCGTAATTATGAAAGCCAGAAGAGGCATCCAGATCCAGCGCATGGCTCGAAACTTACTAAGGCCTTTTCTCAATCCTGGTGTGATTGGTCCTCCAGGTATCAGTCAATAAGCATATTTGTTATGAGAGGGTGGAATGGATTCACAAGCGACCTCGCTCGTTTGTGAATCCATTCTTTCCCTTTATTTGAGGATAAGAGGAAAGAAAACCTTAACCATCTCGTATGCGTCGGCATAGAGCTGCCAGGTGAAACCCTGGTTGGGTAACCCCTTCGCAAGTACAAGGGTTGCCCCGGATAAAAGTATCAACAGGGCGAATATTAATCGTGCAATTTTTTTCATAAATATCTCCTTTGCATTCGGGTTCGATCCTTATCACTAATTCAGGGAAGCCATCCATCACGGTACAGAATCCCATCAACGCAGCGCGTCAATTGCATGGGGAGTTGCTCCTGGGAGTTTTGACTTCGTGTGTTCACGCACTGGTTGGCCGTTAACCGATATACCGGACCTATGGATTCGGCTGACATAGTTGCATACAACTCGTTGGGCACATTATCAATATAGATCGGCCTGTCTCTCACCTCCTTTTCTATGGTGCTCATCATATCATTGGGGGCAATTAAAAAGCGATTGATTGCCTGAACATCAGGTCGCAAACCCTCTACTAATTGAAGATAGTGAATCACAGGCACAACGTCCCACCAACCAAAAACCAACGCACCCTGTTCCGCTTTTTGCAAGATTGTCTCACCCTGCAAGCGGCTAGTCCAGTCCTCTGATAGATCGGCAATGCGCCAGTTCCATACCAGGGAAAACAAGACAATACTCAATATCAAAATTGAAGATATCCTCAAACTCAGCATGCGGATGCCCACAGAATCAACTTGCTTTACCCATACCAGCAGTTCTTGGAAACCATATCCAATCCACAATGCCCATATCAAATAGGTCGGAAGATACATGGTGTCTTTATCTATCACCTGGTAGTTGATATAAAACCCGGCATTTAATAAAAACATCAATCCAAGCATTCCGCCTTCATGCCAGTTCCTCCGGAAAAGCAAAATCATTCCCAGGAGACCTGGCCCAATTCCGAAGCCAAAGAAAGCGCGGCTCAGTTGGATCAGATACTTCTGTGTTTCGTGCCACAACCCTAAACTATTGTAGGCCATCATCACGTTGTTAAAGGCGCGCCCCGAGATCAACCACCACAGACCTTCCAGAGTGGTCAGATCGATTGGGTGAAAATTTAAGCCCGTGTCGAAGGTGCCGGCGTAATTAAAGACTGGTTGAGCCAGATAACGCAGCGGCAAGTACAGGTAAAAGCTCAGTCCCACCAACGCAGCCAGGCTGAACGCCAACATAGACCGTGGTGCAAGGGCTTTTTTGGCGTGAGTGCTTAGAACATAGAATAAGCTGCCCGGAATTAATAACACCATCGCCGCATGGTGGCTCATCCCCATGCCACCCAACAGTCCGATCACGAACATACGCCGTGGGGTTGGCGAATCGCTCCAGTGCAACAAGGCCAGGATCAAGCCAGCCATCAACGCGGTGTGCAATGTGTATACTTCAGCCACCAGGGATAATCCCCAAAAGAAAGTCGAAGTCGCCAGCAACCCTAATGCGCCAAAAGTTGCCCAACCGACCAACCGCCATCGCCGCAGGATGCGCTCCGCCAGGAAAATCGTCAGTGCACCAAATATTGCCGAAAGCAAATTCATGCGGTAGCCAACATCTCCAAAGGGGATCTTTGACCACATGTACCCCAGGGTGAGATAAAGTGGGTAGCCCGTAGCGCGCATTAATCCGCCTGTGGACGCTGCTGTGGTCATCTCAGCACTATCGAGGTTATATATGGTAGGGGCTAGAGTAAGGAGATATATACAAAACGGCAACCCAAAAGAAGCCAGCCCGCGCCAGTCGACCCGGGATGCTGCCGAGGCGAATACCTCTCGATTACGATTTGAGAATTGGACAAGCAATTGTTGGGCCTCTTTCATTTACTAGCAATCTCGATAATTAACTAATATGACGTATTATGACTGAATTTGTGATGTTTTACTAGGTTAATTTCCAATCCGAAATCACAATTACTCCATGAAAGGAGGTGAAAATTGGTGCTGGACCATTCGGGTATTTCAGGCGCACAACCTGAAACATCAGGTAAGCAGGCTGAGGTGTACGGCAAGAGCTAGAAAGATGCCAATTGCTAGGATCGTGAGCTTCGTCCAGGGGACAGAATGCAATCGTTTTAAGAATATTCCAATCTATTGATGCTCAGGGTAGGTAAATCCTATATTATATATACGATCATGTAGCATATGTGGATTTATAAACGGCGTGTTCAGGTAGGTAGGAAAAGTTAGTGCAAATTGCTTTCTGTGAAAATTAGATATCAAAGAATGGTAGGTCAAGTATATCCTAAAGGTTACGACACCAAAAAGGAGTTACACCATTACCTACCAGGATGATTTTAACTTATTAACTGAATTACTTAAGCAGGTGGTAGAGCAAGGCCTGGATTTCCGCAGAGGGTACTTGCTATGGACGCCGACGATGAAAATCGGCAAGTAGCTGAATGATATGAGGCCCTGGATGAAAGATGTTGTGGATCTCCAATCTTGTCAGAAGCGCAGCGAGTGTGAGGACCCAGGCAAGCAGGTCCATTATAGGTACAAACCAGAAGCTGAGGCATTAAAAGACTCTACCTTGCGATACAAGAGAATGGAACGGGCTCATAGCTTGCGCTTGTTCAGCAGATACCATTCAAACACCTGGACAATCCCCCAACCCCAACGTAGGCGCTGCCTCAGGATTACGCATCGTTTGGAGAACCAGATCAGACCCAAGGGTTCATACTTCCCAATGAGCCACTCTTTGGACCACAAGAAGTTTAGTAAAACTTGTACTTGCTGGTACTGTGATTGAAGAATGGGTATATGAAATCGGAAATGAAGTTTTGTATGTCTGGTTTACAGGCGAGGTCGACGAATTGCGTGAGGATTGGCTTGTATTAGTCACAGCTAGGTACTCTTAAGATGCAGTTTATTAATTCTCCCAAAATGCTTCTGATCAACCATTCGCTGAAGCAGACCGGGGATGGAGCGCGATTGGGGCGCACCTGTTGTTATCGAAGTACAAGACCCCAGAATACACACCTTCATAGGGTCCAGCACCCTTAGATCACGTTGAGTTTGAGGGCGCGAGGGCTTCAGCTGCCAGAAGCTGACGGCGAATCATTCAACCCGGCAGAGAAAGATCTGTTGGCAGATATCGCCAGGCATGTCGGCGTGGCAGCCAACGCCGTCCAGCTGACCGAAAACTTGCAGCGCTCCCGTGAACGCATTGTGACCGCTCGTGAAGAAGAGCGCCGCCGCTTGAGTCGGGATTTGCATGATGGTCTTGGTCCCCAGCTGGTCAGTTTGGGCTTTAAAGTAGAGGCTGCTCAAAACCTGCTTGGGAAGGATCAGGATGCCGTCAGTGAATTGCTCTCCCAGCTTAAAGCTCAAACCAAATCGCACCCTTGGTGATGTTCGCCGCATTGCATACGATCTGCGTCCACCCGCTCTCGACCAGCTCGGCCTGGTGCCTGCCATCCAGGAACACGTCACCGCTTTAGGGCGGCCAGGGGGTCTGGATATTGTCCTGGAAACACCAGAAGAACTGCCAGAATTACCTGCTGCGATCGAAGTTGCCGCTTACCGCATCGTCTTGGAAGCCCTCACCAATGTCACCCATCATGCCAGTGCCAGCCGCTGCAATTTGCGCCTTGAAGCAAACGGGTGGCTTGAGGTAGAAATTGTTGACAACGACCGTGGGCTGCCAGAGTCTCTTAAACCCGGGGTTGGAATCAGCTCGATGATTGAAAGGGCAGCTGAACTGGGCGGCACCTGCACCATTATCACCAAACCTGGTGGGAGTACACAGGTCTTGGCCCAACTGCCCTTAGAGCTGGCTTATAATGATGGCGTAGAAGGAGTATAGTCATTAACACGATCCAGGTCATCATCGCCGATGATCACACTTTGCTCAGAGATGGGCTGCGGGCCTTGTTTACCTCGGTGCCTGATATCCAGGTTGTAGGGGAAGCCGAAACCGGCGCAGAGGTGATCGCTAAAGCAGCCGAACTCCAACCCGATGTGATCCTGATGGACATCCAGATGCCGGGTATCAACGGTATCCAGGCCACACGCCAGATTATGAACAGCAGCCCGGACATTGGCGTGATTGTGGTCACCATGTATGAGGACGACGACTCAGTTTTCGCCGCCATGAGGGCTGGGGCACGCGGCTACATATTGAAAGGCGCGGACCAGGAAGAAATGCTGCGTGCGATTCGCGCTGTTGCTCAGGGTGAAGCCCTGTTCGGTCCCGATATCGCTGCCCGTTTGATGACCTTTTTTTCTTCTCCCAAACCGAGTGCGCTGGCTCCAGTTTTTCCCGAGCTCACCCTGCGTGAACATGAAGTGCTTGATCTAATTGCCCAGGGTTTAAACAGCCAGGGGATCGCTGCCCGCTTATCGATCAGTGAGAAGACAGTTCGCAACCATGTGTCCAATATTTTTAATAAGCTGCAGGTGGCTGATCGTTCTCAAGCCATCGTTCGCGCCCGCGATGCTGGCATGGGGGTTTCGTCTTAACAGCAGGCTATCCAAACCCACCTTTGGCTTATATTCTTTTTAATTGCCTGATCCTGAGCAGGATCCTAATAATCGCGTACACATACAGCACAAATATCAGGGCGTTGAAAACCTGGATAATTGGTACAAAGCCATAGGGTGCTTTACTCAGGTTGATAACGGCGAAAACCAGCGGCAGCATTAGTATCCCCAGAAATGCCAGCAAACGTTGGTACTTACCGATCTTGGACTCGGCATCCGTATAGATTTCAAGCTCCTCACCTGGTCGAGCCAGCTGGCGGAAGTAATGCCAGCCTGCCATTTCATCGACACACTCCCAACCTGAATCACGAAACAGCTGCAGGTAATCCTCTTTATCCATTTTCCAATAGGAGCGATAATCCAGGCGATATACAGTATCTTTGGGTTCACCCAACTTGAAATCGTATATTGTGGGGAATCCAATCCTGGATAAGTGCCAGCCCTCATTGGCCATCTTCCTCAACCAGTTTTCTTCTGCCTCGTCCTGCCAGGCCCAGAACCATTTAAATTTGCGTAAGGTAGTTTTATCCATCTTTTCCTCTATTTTGCATCTTCCAGGGCACCCATTAAACGCCCTTTAATCCTTGAACCATTATCTGCCATGATTTCCAGACGCTCAATCTGGCTCGCCATTACACGGGTACCTTTTTCAGTCAGCTGGTAGCTTTTACGGCGCTGCTCCGCTTTGACCATGCTGATCAAACCTTCTTTTTCTAAAGAGGAGAAGGCACCGTACAATGTTCCGGGTCCCACCTTAACGGTTCCCTGGCTGATCTGCTCCACTTTTTGCATCACTCCATACCCGTGCAGCGGCTCAATCAATGTCAGCATGATGTAATATGTGGCTTCCGTTAGGGGCAGGTATTTATTTAGCTTCTCATCGTTCATCATCTAACCAACCTTTTGTATCGATCTCCGGTATAACGTACAACGATATATCGTTCTCCGATATAATAGCAAATTATTTGGTCTTTGTCAAGCTGACATTCCAAGTAACCATTACGGTGGTCTTCAGGGTATGCTGCTGTGAAATTCCTTCTCACCTGTTCTCTCCCCCGCAGTCTGATCTCCGGAGAGCTATCT
>JALHTN010000232.1 GCA_022865865.1 Anaerolineales bacterium | reverse complement strand
GAGGATTATGCCCGACCTCGTCTGATGACACCAGATGAACGGGCTGCACTGTTGAATAAGATTTTTTCAGCCAGCAATTGGAATTAAATTCAATTAATACGATAGGAGGTTATTATGGGACTTAAACCCGACCATTGGATCCGTAAAATGGCAGCAGAGGAGGGCATGATCGAACCATTCGCAGATAACCAGGTTCGTGATGGCGTGATCTCATATGGTGTCTCGTCATACGGCTATGATATCCGTGTTGCTAACGAGTTTAAAATATTTACCAACGTATTTTCAGCTGTGGTTGATCCGAAGCACTTCGATCCAAATTCCATGGTCGATTTCAAGGGAGAGATTTGCGTTATCCCTCCCAACTCATTTGCCTTGGCCCGCACCGTTGAATATTTCCGCATCCCGCGTGAAGTGCTTACCATTTGTTTGGGGAAATCTACCTATGCCCGCTGCGGCATCATCGTTAACGTCACTCCCTTCGAACCAGAATGGGAAGGTTACGTCACCTTGGAGATCTCCAATACCACACCCCTACCGGCGCGCATTTATGCCAATGAAGGTATCGCTCAGGTGTTGTTCTTCCAAGCCGACGAGGTATGCGATGTCTCCTATGCTGATAAGAAAGGCAAGTACCAGAAGCAAGAAGCCATCGTCCTTCCAAAAATATGAAACCATCCCCACCTTTTGCCAGCCGCCTTGATAACCTGAAGCCTGAAGGGGCCTATGCAGTAATGGCCGAGGCACAAACCTTGGAAGCTGATGGTAGGCATATCATCCATCTGGAGATCGGCCAACCGGATACTGAGACCTTTCCTCACATCAGTCAAGCCGGGATCGATGCCATCCAGGCTGGATATACTCGCTATAATCCCCCTTCCGGATTAACAGAGCTGCGCCAGGTGATCGCGGATTCTGCGGGTAAGCAGCGCAATTTGCAAATTAACCCCAACCAGGTTGTAGTCGGTCCAGGAGCAAAACCGGGCTTGTTTTTTCCAACGCTGGCCCTGGTCGAACCAGGCGATGAAGTCATTTACCCGGATCCGGGTTTTCCAACCTATCAGGCCATGATTGAGGTCGCAGGTGGGATTCCTGTACCTGTACCCCTGCTCGAGGGTAACAATTTCTCCTTCAACCTGGAGGCATTTGATAACCTGGTAAACGATCGTACCAGGTTGATCATTCTCAACTCCCCCAGCAATCCCACCGGCGGCGTGATACCCCTCGTAGATCTCGAGCACATTGCCCGAGCAGCAAAGGATCACAGCATTTGGATCATCTCGGATGAGATCTACACGCGTCTGGATTACGAGCAAAAAGGGGTGCCCAGCATAGCAGCTCTGCCAGGAATGCTAGACCCGACGATTATCGTGGATGGATTTTCAAAAACTTATGCCATGACCGGCTGGCGTCTTGGCTATAGCATCATGCCGGAAGCCCTTGCTGAGCGCATCGGCTTGCTCCTGACTCATTCGATAGGTTGTACTGCGACATTCACGCAAATCGCGGGTGCCCACGCGCTATCTTCTAGCCAGGAACTGGTTTCAGAAATGGTTGCGGATTATAAACACCGCCGGGACCGGTTGGTATCTGGCCTCAATGCAATTTCTGGCGTCACCTGCCAGATCCCTCAGGGCGCTATTTATGCATTTCCTAATGTCAGTGCTTTCGATATGCCGGTGCGGCAGCTGGCGAGTCGTTTATTATATGAAGCCGGTGTCGCAGTCCTACCAGGAACTGATTTTGGGGAATATGGCGAGGGTTACCTCAGAATGTGTTTCGCCACCTCTCGGGAAGACATCGACACAGCATTGGAACGAATTTCAGGGTTCCTGACTGCAAAGATTTAATCACCTGGGGCTCCCCCAATAGTGATAAACGGTTTGATCTTCTCAAACACAACCGGTCCGATCCCCGACACGGCTTGAATATCATCAATTACCTTGTATGGTCCGTGTTCCAGGCGGAATTGGATGATGGCATTCGCTATCACCGGACCGATCCCGGACAATGTCTCTAACTCAACCTGGGATGCGGTATTGATATTGATCAGATTACCGGGATGATCCGGCACCTGTGCTTGATTGTTTATACCAGGTATGTGTTCACTGCTCGGATCAACCTGCACCGCAGGTACCCAAATCTGCATTCCATCGTTTACCAGCATAGCAAGATTTATTAAACTTGAATCTGCAGTATCTGCCAGACCCCCAGCTTTCTCAATAGCATCTTTAACTCGTGAACCACTCTGCAGGGAAAGAACTCCTGGTTCATTAACCGCACCTGCAACATGTACAATCATGGGTGCTGGAGTTGGAGGCGGAATTAATTGAACAGGCTCACCCCGCGGTTGGCTGGTTGCAAGCAGCAGTAACCCAACCCCCAAAAATCCACAAACAACCCCGAATGCTATCCCCCTTAAATTTTTCATCGCCTTACTTTAGATTAGACATAATATGAATCGAAAGCAGTTCCCAGATTGGCGCAACAATACTAATTTATCCAAAGCTAAATATGCGCATCGGATATCAAACTTAATCCCAAGCGCTGCTTATCAGCATCTACATGCAATACTCTAACCTGTACTTGCTGACCCTCGGCGACAATATCACTCGGTTTGATCATGTCATCCTCGATGCTCATCTCAGAGACATGTATCAAACCATCCAGACCTTCCTCTAACCGGGCAAATGCCCCAAAAGGCATTACACTCGTGATCACGGCATCAAACTCTTGACCTGGGTGATAGCGTTCATCAGCAGTCTCCCAGGGATTGGAGTCCAGGCGTTTCAGTGAGAGTGCTACCCGCTGTCGATCTTGATCTATGCTGATCACATAAACCAGGACTTCTTCTCCGACTTTCACCACCTCAGCTGGATGACGAACACGTCCCCACGACAGTTCTGAAACGTGGATCAATCCTTCCAATCCACCCAAATCTACGAACACCCCGAAATCAGTAATATTCGTAACCGTGCCGCTAATCCTTTCCGAAGGCAGCAAATTCTCGAGCAATTGCATCCGCCTGCCAGGTCCAAACAGTGCTGCTCGTTCGGAAAGCACCACCCGTCCCCTCGCTGGATCACATTCGATCACCTTGAGCGTTATTTCAGATGCCAGATATTGGTTGAGCAGCTGCTCGCGCTCTTCTGCCACCTTACCTCCCAGATCACATTCGATTTTCACCAGGTGTGAAATTGGGACAAATCCCTGCAGATTACCACCTTCTACGAGCAACCCCCCGCGGTTATAATCCACCACTTCGAGGGTAATAGTCTCATCTGAATCATAGATTTTACGGGCTTGCTCCCAATCGACTTTTGCCTGTTGTGGACCGCTACCCGATTCAGGTGTTGGTGCCTCATCAGAGCATGCACCTGTTTTTTCATCTTCCGCCAATACCGCTGCCCACCAAGATTCATCTAATGGTTGCGGACCCCCATCCAATTCTTCTGAATACAATTTGTTTACCATTAATCGTTACCTCTTTAATAGATAGTGCCTCTTGGTACCCTCCATTACGATGGAACATCTACTTCTTTACTCTTTTCAGATCTTTCCTCCTTTCTAACTTCTTGCTCCATGTCAATGATCGCGCGTGCTACCTCTTCAATCGCAACCCGCTGTTTGCGGTACAAATCCGCTTCTGACATGGCCAAACGCATCGCGATATCTCGGACTTTCCGGCCCTCCAAGAATTTCAAGTCCAATATATTATATAGTATCCATTCCCCAGTGAAACGCCGGTCTCCTCCCGGACGCACTTTACTAATACCTTCGAGCAAGATAGAACGCAGAGCATTGGTTGGGTTTCCATCATGCTGACCAACAGCCTGTTGAACGACCTCCAAATTGATAAGTGGGCTTTGGGAAAGCTTTGGACCTCCCCAATAATGGCTCAAAGCATCCTTAACCCATTTGGACATATCGCGATCATCCAGCGAGATATCGGAGGAGGTCAGAATTTCTGTGCCATCATAGCGCGCGGCTGCACGCAGTCTCTGAAACAACTCCACCTGGGGGGTTAATTCCTCTACAGAAGTGAAAACCTGCTGCTGTTTTCGGACATCTAATAGAGCCATTTCCGCTCGTCTGGATAAAATGTCGATGGCATCAATTTCATCTTCTCCGAGCGTACCTCCTGGGTTTCGCTCAACACCGATAATGCCGTACAGGTGTTCGTCACTTTCATTCTCCTCGAACAATGGTGCCAACCAATAATTCTGCCAGGTA
Source organism: Anaerolineales bacterium (assembly GCA_022865865.1). The sequence goes on along the minus strand of JALHTN010000232.1, from coordinate 26,959 downwards.
AACAGTGAACCGGTGCCAGATCGTTTTACATTGACCCCCCCATTCTTCGCAACCACATTGAATAAATCAGCTTGAATTTCGATCGCCTCAAATGGATGCTCATCACCTAGGGTCAACAGCATCTCAGGACCATTGGTATCTAGGACAACGATAAAAGCATTTTTTACTTGCAGCCGGTCACATAAAGCAGCCAGCACCGATTCAAGAAAATCTTTAAGATCTGTCGTGGTTAAAAAACGTTCCTCGAGTGATTGGATCAATTGCAATTTATTGGGATTGCCACCATGAAAAAGCCATCTCTCCCAAGACGGTGCAACCAGGGTTATTAAGTGTTCCATGATCAATAAACTTGTCACTGTCACCATAGGCACAATGATTGGATTGGAGAGTCCAAATCTCTCACCGTAACGAGTAATCAAAGTAACTAGAGCGAGGATTACCGACGCAGTAACAGGTCCACGCATTAACCATTTGAAAAGACGTCGTTTAACCACCCGGTCAGGCCAGGATACTCCAAAGAAAGCCACCGCATATGCCATCAAGACGAGTAATACTGAAACCAGAAGGTTACTTAAGGTAGCTGCTGTCCAGAAAATTAACGAATGGTTTTGTGCCAGGCTGGATCCGAAAAGCAAGAAAGGATAAGAACCGAGGACCGGTGCTAATGCGCCAATCAGCAGGTAGCGCATACGGCGGCGGCTTGTGCGCGTAACAGTACGCTGGTAGGCTCTCCAGAAATTTATCCCCGAAAGAGTGATTGCTGAGAGGTAATAAAATGCAAAGATCCAGGTAAGTGAGGTCCTTTGCAGGTGTGGCGCAGGCCCAACATCAGTGATCACAGGACCGACTAACCAATCGGTTGGCAAAATGAGCACAAAACCGAGAGAAGCCAGGTACATCACCCAAACCAAACGTCTTCGCCTTCCACGGGATGGGCGTCCTGTCGTCTCCAAGAGAGCATCGGAAAAATGCAAATACGCTGGAGGAAGAAAGATAATTCCAATCCATTGCACGCGCATCCAAAATTCTAACTGCGGGGTGGAATATGTGCTGCTGGCTATCGCATCCCCTACCGATACCAAAACCATGCACACCAGGATGATAGCGAATGACCTGGCAACCCGGTCACGTAAATTAAATGATAGGGCATATAGCAGCAGAGAAAATGCCGTAATAGCAATCCCAGCTGTGAGCAAATCGTTCATACCCCTGAGTGCTTCAACTATACCCTGGACCATGTTTAATCTATCTTATTAAAAATCATACCTCTAAATTATCCATTTTGTGAAGAATATTGCAATATCTCGGTTGGGGTAATAATGATCAATGTAACCGCAATAATCTAAGCCGAGGCGCTGCGCCAGGTTAATCGCAGGGAAATTCTTCGTCTGCATGCCAAGCACCAGACGTTGGCTTTTTGTTTGTCCCTTTATCCAGTCTAAAGCTGCGAGAGTCAATGCCGTTCCGATCCCCTGCCGGCGCAGCCTTGGATCAACCACCAGATCCAACATTAATGTGGTGATGGGAATCATATTCTCAACCAGACTGGTATAACCCACAGGTTCTTCAGAATGTAATGCCACCAGAACACCGGAGTAACTATCCCAGTTTTTCTTGAAAGCATGTTTCGGATGAGGGTAATCTACCTTGGCGATCCTGGGTAAGCGCACCTCCCGAAATGCTGCCCCGATATTCCCAGAAATAAACTGAGGATCCATCTGCCAGACATGGTCGCTGGTATAACTGTGGTCAATCTTGATAAGAGCTTCAATATCCTCTGCTTTTGCTGGGCGAATTTCGATTTCGGGCATTAAATGAATATTCCTTTCCTAAAATATGTTTATGGCTCGGAGGGATTATTAACGTTCACCCGTATCACGCAAGGCTCAAGGGTTTCTCCCTGATTGTCGATAACAATTAATCTTAACATATAATCTCCCGGTGCTAGTGTTCGGGTATCCCATTGACCCAGTTCACTTTCCTGTTTGATCTCCCTACCTGCTTGAATGGTTTGCCAAACCGTATCTCCCAGTCTGGCAACTTCGTATTTATAAAATCCAAAATTTTGTACATCCGCTGTCCCCTTTATAATCACCACGCCGCTGATTTCCGATCCATCAACTGGATCTGATAGCATAATTTGTCCCGGGACACATACCTCTCCTATTACCTGGACAGTTGCTGTCAGCGATAACAGATCAGCAGTCGGTGTTGCGTCCTGATCCTGCGCGGCTTCACCTTCTATAGTGGTTGATGGTGAAGCTAACAAATCCATTGTCGGAGTTTGCAGGGGAATCGAAGCAGGGAATGCGGGGGCGACAAATGACACAACCACGAATATAGCAACTGCCATGATAAACAGCAAAACCAGCATTCCGGCTGATTGGTTCAGATGCGATTGGGCACTTTCACGTTCCAATCCAAAAGCAGCTCTGCGGAGCTCCTCCCAAGCCAGGATGAATCTTCGGATGTAGACCAATCCTGCTAACACCAGGATCACATACATCCACATTTCATAGGTTCTGAAAAAGCTGAGTGCTTCTTCCATGAGCTACCGCATTATCCAGGTTTTGCGCAGTTTCCTTAGAACGTCAATCCCCCCACCAGGGATCACAACCGCTGCAGGACATCTCGAATGATATGAGTAAGGCGAGGCAGAACGATCTTTCCAGCTGCCAGGACTTCCTCGTGACTAGTTAGTGCATCGCCATCCAAATTAGCTTTATTGCTGATGGTTGAGAGACCCAAGACACGCATGCCTCCATGTCGCGCTACGGTGACTTCGGGAACTGTCGACATGCCGACTGCATCAACACCAATTGCTTTTAAGAAGCGTAAATCTGCAGGGGTTTCAAATGACGGTCCTGCAAGACAAACATACACGCCTTCCTGTAATGGGAAATCTTTCTCTACCACCGCTTGACGCGCTAGAGCCCCTAATTCCTGGTCATAGGCGCGCCCCATATCCGGAAAACGAGGACCAATCGAATCAAAATTCGGTCCTCGCAAAGGACTCTCACCTGCCATCCCAAGCAGGTTGAGATGATCGGTAATCAGCATCACATCACCTGGCTCAAATTCCTGGTTCACTCCTCCCGCGGCATTGGTAACAATAAGGATTTCCACTCCTATGCGTTGCATGACTCGTACCGGGAATCCAATTTCCGACATGCTGTAGCCTTCGTAATAGTGGGATCGACCTTGCATGATAAGCACGTTCTGCTGCTCTAAGGACCCTATCACCAAACGTCCCTGGTGACCCTCTACTGTTGAGACCGGCCAGGAGGGGATCTCTCCATACGGGATGATTACTGCTTCCTCAACTGCCTCAGCCAGGCTGCCTAACCCTGAACCAAGGATCATACCAACCGTGGGCTGTATATCGATACGCTCACGGATTACTTCTGCTGCTTGGTCAATTACGCTTAGCTGAATAAATTCGCTCATCATATTCTTCCCTTCAATAAAAAATACTACACCCGCTATTACGAATAGTTATTGGTTTCCAAGCGGCGCATCAATGCTTGGGTGGATAGCGGATTGCGATGACCTAACCGCATCTGGATATCCGCATTCGATAAACCAGCCATCTTCATGCGCAGTGCTGCGCTATGCCTTACTATGCGCGGTGATAGGGATAACGGGGGGTTCACCTGCTGTCCCCAATATTTCAAGATCTGCCAAACTCCTTGGCGGCTCAATCGCCCATCCATCTGGCTGATAAATAGGGCGGGTTCTCCAGGCCGGAGAAGCAAATTGGGTCGCCCATCCTTAATATACTCTTCCACCGGACGCTGGGCATCACCCAATCCCAACCATATGTGCCCATCAAAGTCTAGATTAACATGCAAACTTCTGGCGTTTAGATCCAGATCGGTCATATCTAGAGCAGTAAGATTTGCAACAGAAAGACCGGTCTCTAATAGAAGCATAAAGATTGCCCGATCTCTCAATGCCCTTGGGCGGGGTGAAGATTCCATAATCGAAAGCAGTGTTTGAACTTGCTCCTGATTTAAGCAATGAGGAGGAAGACTCTTCGGCATTTCGGTGATGACACGCTGAATCTCGCCATCACCCCCCGAAAAAGTATTGGTTGCAAGTAACCCTTCGCGGACCAGGTATTCCTGGAAATACTTGAGAGTAGCAAGACGCCGGATCAGGGTGGACCGGCGACGTCCCAGCTGGCGTTCCGCCTCAAGAAATTCTGCTATCCGCTCAGTTCTCAGATCATCCATACCAGCTGTGTGGTCTGGGAGAGCATCCAAATAGAGCAAAAAAACACGCAAATCATTGGCATATGCCAACTGCGTGCTTTCAGAGTATGCAGGATCAGCCTCCAAATTGCTCAGAAAGGCGTTTACTTCGGTCTCCATAAGCCACCTGCGACCCTTGAAGATTTCCCCAATCTTTTCATTTCCGCCAAGGCTAACCGAGCGTTCACTTCTATATGTGCCCGCCCTCCTTTGGGGCAATATTATATCATACTGCCTGCGATGACCTCCTTGAAAACTGCGACAGCCTGATCTATCCCCACATCGTCGATCCAGCAATGGGTCACCAGTCGAAAGGAACACCTGGCGGTCACCCCAACCAGGAGGCCTCTTTCTTTCAAACGCGCGGCTATATCAGAAGCAGATAAAGCAATTTGATCTTCCAGAGAAATAAACACCATATTTGTGTAAGGCGTTCCAGGAGCTAAACTCACACCAGGGATCTGCGCTAATTCACTTGCCAAACGAGATGCCCGTTTGTGATCATCTGGTAAGCGTTCAATCATCGTCTCCAGAGCAACGATTCCGGCGGCTGCCAGTACTCCTGCCTGCCTCATGCCACCACCCAGCTGTTTTCGGATTCGTCTGGCCTGGGAAATAAATTCACCTGAACCACACAAAACCGATCCTACCGGCGCACCTAAACCTTTGCTTAGACAGAAAGTTACCGAGTCTGTTGGACCCGCCAAATCTTTTGCATCCACTTCGAGCACTGCGGCCGCATTGAATATCCTTGCTCCGTCCAGATGAAACAGGAGCCCATGTTCATGAGCTATCTCACCAACCTTGTGGGTGTATTCTGAAGTCAACGCAACACCACCACAGCGATTGTGGGTATTTTCCAATACAACCAGGCGGGAGATGGGAAAGTGGATATCATCTGAACGGATCGCACCTTCAATCTCATCTAGATTTATTGTGCCATCGGGTTGGTTGGTGAGCAGGTGGGGATGTACACCACCAAGCACTGCAGCACCGCCTGCCTCGAATAAAAATGTGTGGGATAGATGACCTAAAATAAATTCATCACCGCGACCGCAATGGGCCAGGATGGCTGCCAGATTGCCCATCGTCCCGCTCGGTACAAATAATCCAGCCTCCTTACCCATCAAAGAAGCAGACATTTCTTCAAGGCGATTGATAGTCGGATCTTCTCCATAAACATCATCCCCCACCTCTGCCTCTGCCATTGCCGTCCGCATTTGTGGAGTTGGGAGTGTCACTGTATCAGAACGCAAATCAATCCAATCCATATTCGCCTCTCATCTGAATTTTTGTAGTTTTATCCGCGGCGCGTGACAAACACACACCTTTTGCGTAGTTCGTCAAGCTGCATCGAATGTATCCAGTATATTTGATAAATCATTGGGCAAGGGGGCTTCGAATTCAACCTTATCCGATTCACCTGGAAGCCGGATTTTTAACCGCGCGGCATGCAGGAATTGGCGGTTGAGATTCAAGCTGGGATGGCGCCGTCCATAAACCCGATCTCCGGCAACTGGGCACCCGATGAAAGCCATATGCAGGCGAATTTGATGAGTTCTTCCTGTAATCGGGTGTACCTCCAGCAAGGTATGCAGATCATATTGCACCAAAGTCGAATATTCGCTGACCGCAGACCGGCCTTTCCCTGGAGAAACGACCGCCATTCGCTTGCGATCGACCGGATCTCGACCTATCGCAGCTTCTACTCGTCCGCGGACTGTTGGTGGGGCACCATCCACAAGAGTCAGGTAGGTCTTCTCAACGCGTCGTGAACGAAACTCCTCCTGCAGCCACTGGTGGGCAGCATCATTCTTGGCCAGCAGGATCAACCCGGAAGTATCCTTGTCTAGTCGGTGGACGATCCCCGGACGCAGGATTCCACCCACACCTTCGATATCCACTGCGTGCGCTAAAGCGGCATGCACCAGTGTGCCGGATTGGTGACCTGCAGAAGGATGGACTACCATCCCTGCTGGCTTGTTCACTGCGATCAGGTCTTGATTCTCAAAAATAATCGTTAAAGGAATTTCTTCAGGGATCAGCGTGGTTGGCTGCGGAGGAGGAATTGCAACTTCGATCTGCGCCTCTCTCTCCACCATTTGACCGTTCTTTGTCGCTGTTATGCCATCCACAACGACGCAGCCTGTTTTGATAAAAGCTTGCAATCGAGAACGAGAATATTCAGGCAGCTGCGATACCAGGAATCTATCGAGTCGTTGGGGTTGTTCTTGCTCAAAGATAAATTGAACAAGCCGATCATTCACCAATATTCTCCCCACCGATCTGATCGCTGCTGTTCTCAGGTGGCAGAACTGATTCTAGCGCATCAGAGGGTAGTTCTTTTTTTCTCTCTTGGGACCACACTCCCAGAAGCAACACAATCACACCCATGGTGATACAAAAATCGGCAACGTTGAAAACTGGAAACCTCCAGATGGAAACAAAGTCGGTTACCCAGCCAATTGTTAGACGATCAAACAGGTTGCCAAGAGCCCCTCCGAATTCCAATCCCATGGCCAGCCTTAACGTCCAATCTTCGCGTGGTACGCGCGGAAAATAATAGACAATCGCGATGGCGACCACCACTGCCAGTATCGCAATGAAATCTCCCAAACTTGGCAGTATGCCAAAAGCAGCCCCTGTATTCTTCCAATTGACAATACGTGCATACGGTTCAAGCCATTCCCATGGAGACCACCATTCGCTTAAGGCTAAATTACTTCTGACCAAAAATTTGGTCGTCTGGTCGAGAATGATGATAGCTCCACCAATCCCAAACAATGTTAAATAATCATGCAGGTTGTTAAATGAAACTTTTGAAGTTGATTCCATGGGATAGATTTTACTCTAAGTCGCCTCACTCAGGCTGAAAATCGGACGTGAATTCCTGATATTCCACCTGTGATTCTCGGATTACAGGCAGGCGATCACGAATCCTACTCACATTTATGCCTGATTTGAACCATACCAGGTGAGCAGGACAAGATTTTCCCTTGGTCCGGCAATCACTGGCTCCGAAACCTGGCACGGGGATACCCGCTTGAGGCTGTTCAATCAAGTATTGGCTCCACGAGCATTCTATAGGCTCCGTTGTCTCGAGGTAAAAATACCCTCTGACCGGGATAATCTGTCGCAACCAATCGATATGCCAGTGGCAGCGTCCATTCCCACGTAGATGACGACCAAGACGCGCCTCCAAGCCACCAGGTCCCAGAGCGCTGCCAACATAGAGATAATCGCCAGCAGGAAAGGTAAACTCACCAAGTCTTCCGACTCGAAGAGTTTGCGGGTGTTTAAGGTCCATTTGCAAGATATATGCTCCCGAGGACTTGGGTATTGCAGGAGATTGAAGTTCAAGAGAGCCCATGTTCATGACGACTATCAGTCATCCTTTACGGTACCAAAAAAGTCCATCTGGTGAGCAATAAAAATCAGCTCTTCTCTTTCGATCTGAGCATGCCGTAGTTCTATCCATTTCGCAAACTGCTGGCTATCCAGCTGGGGGTGCTTCATCAGAGCTTCGTTAATTGTATTTATAATGAAATGCAAGAAAAAAGCTTCGTCCATTGGATACCCACTTGACCCGGGAATTACAACCCAATCCGAACTTCCTGCTGACAAGATACGACCACCCATTCTTGGAATGTAGTCGATCAGGTGACGGCCTGTCTGGTGGTCACCAAAGGGCACACCATTCTTAATTCTCTCCTTCATCGTGCTGTGATAAAGCGACAATAGCAGGTTATCGAACTCCGCATCAATGACAGGTTCAAGGATGGTCAACCCATCGTAATTTATCGTGAAATAATATAAGAAATTCTTCTGCCCCATATTGAATATTTGCCTTAATGTATCCGGTAAGCTCACCAAATCCAGGAACGCATGCGCCACCACCAAATCCCAATTGGCTGCTGGATGGGTGTCCATGAATTTATAGAGATCTGCGTCAAGTAGATTGACCCGAACCTTAGTATTTTTTCCAAGGATCAACATTCCAGCATTGGTTTCTGATACGTCAAAGCTTTGCCTCTCCGCCCACTCTTTCAGGTATAGTCGAGCATGTTGGATATTCTCATTTTGATTATCAATTCCTGTATATTCTGCATACTGAAGTAAACCCCATTCAAGCATGCGTGCAACCATGGTTCCGATTCCTGCGCCGATCTCAAGCACCTTGATTGGGTGATCTGCGGAGTTTCCAGGCAGCGCGCTTGCCAGCGATTCCCAGACATATCGGTTTAGGGCACGATCATCAACGCTCTTCTTAGCTTCCAAGTAGCGAGTAAAACTGTATTCTTCTGGGATCACAGCTTTTCTTCCTGATCGATCATTTTTTCAAGGAAACCACGGATACGCTCAGATGTGTTCTCCCAGATTGGGTGCTGGTGATAACGTTCAAGTGCGCTGCTGCTCATTTTGATTAACAACTGGCGGTCTTCGGTCAATCGGGCAATATACTCACTTAGTATCGCGGCATCTTCCTGAGGGATCAGATATCCATTCACGTTGTGGGTAATGAACTCAGAAGATCCCCCAGCGGTGGTTGCGATGGCTGGTAATCCAAACCCCATCCCCTCAAGGTAAGCAATCCCGAAGCCCTCATGGTAGGAGGACATTACCATTATGTGGCTGGTGAGCAGTACACTCCTCAGTTCCTTTTCATCTAAGGATCCATAAAATCTTACTTTATCCTCAATCCTGTAATCACGGACGTTTTGCATCATCCGCTGGGTATACTTCTCATCGATCGCCATACTTCCGGCAATTGATAATCGCCAGTTTTTATTTGAAATTAATTTTAATGCCTCCAACAAGGTATGCAGTCCTTTTCTCGGAATTACATTCCCCAAGAATAAAATCTGCAGGGGAATATCTTGTTGTGCTCTGGATTCAATCAGCCCAGGAGCAAGGTCAGGCTGAAAACGATCCCCTGCAGGATATGCTACGACACTGCTCTTATGATCTCCCACCAAGTTCTCTACATTCTGACGGGTGTTCTGGCTGTTAAATATGAATCCATCAACAGAGTGCAGGTAAAGTTTCTCCACTGTTGAATAAAACTCATTCTGCCATGAGGGGTGAAATTCGCTGCAGCGCAGGTGATGCACGATGGAGATGAGGCGGTAATTAACCTTCTTCTTCAAGCCGCGATTAAGATGGAATAGCGATGGGTGGTTGAGCTCATCCTGAAGCAGTATATCAACTGGGAGATTTACTAACTTGCGATAAAAGCCTCTCGAAAGATTATCCAAAAGGTGTTGAGGATAGTTTCGCCAAGGAATCGAAATGATATCCACTTGATCTCCCTGAGCCTCTAAATAGCTCACCAGTTTCCGGTCGAATAGGTAACCCCCCGAAATTGTTTCGAGGGAGCCATAAATCAGCAGCCCAATATGCATCCGCTATCACCCCCACGTTCTGAAGGCATCATTTCTCAAAACAGTATGATGCCCAGGCAATTTCATTTTCCCATAGTTTAATTGTTATTATGGATAGGTTGGGTCGATCAATATCTTCCAATAACTGCATGCACATTATCCTGGAGAAATTCTCAATACTTGGGTTTAATCCTTTGAATTCATCCCCTTCATTCAATATCTGATCCTGATAGTGATTTACCAGCACGTCCAAGTGTCGTTCAATGTCCACGATGTCTACCAGATAACCATGCTGATCAAGCATATCACCCTGCAGCTGTAATTCGACCTGGTAATGATGGTAATGAAGATCGTTTTCAGGCCCCCAATCTCCTCCAAATAAGTAGTGCTGCGCATCAAATTCCCGCTTTACAGCAACCGTATACATCGCCATAATCTCCTTCATACTTCTGGGGTTGGTCCAAAGATTATACTCTTTTCAATATCCAAGTTGATGGTGGGTAAAGAATTGTTGGCATAACAAGCAGATTAATACTTGAAGACAACCTGAATGGTATCACCAGGAGTCGCATCTAGCATGGCGAAGGCTTTTTCTGCTTCTTGGATTGGAAAGCTGTGGGTGATCAATTGTGATGGTTTGACTTGCTTGAGCATCTCCCAGGTGAAATTAAAACGACGCGGTTTATCCCACCTACCACGGGAGGCAGAATTGATCTGACTCACCTGACTGCTGATTATTTTCAAGCGGCCGCGGTGAAACCAGCCCCCCAGATCGATATTAGCCATCTTTTTGCCATACCATGATCCGACAATAATCCGCCCCTCAAAATCAGCTGCCTCAATCGCCTGGTTTAATCCGTCTGGATCACCAGTCAATTCATAGACCAGATCAGCCCTATGAAGCATCCGATCTTGATTCTCCTGTTTAAGAAGTTCGTCGAAACTCAGACTCGACGGATCGAGACTCTGACCAGCACCAAGATCAATTGAAGCTTGGCGTCGCAAATCGTAACGTTCGAAGGTCATCAGGCGCTCCAGGGGGAATTTTGCCAGCAGTGCGGTGGTCAACAAACCTACGACCCCCTGTCCGAAAATGACCACTCGTTCTCCAATCAAAGGAGCACCATCCATGACGAAACTAACTGCCGTTTCCATATTCGGCAAGAGAACGGCATCCTCCAGTGATAATCCATCCGGTATGATTTGCAAGGAGCTCGGCTCATTCACGAAATAACTGGAATGCGGTTGAAAAGCAAACACTTTTTTTTCGATCCAATCTGGATTGACCTCTTTACCCACCTCAATGATTTCACCAACCACCGAATACCCGTACTTCAATGGATACGTGACAGGTCCTGATAATGATTCGATATTCTCATCCAAAGGTAGATGGTCAGGAAATTGCCCCCGATATAGCAGCATCTCGGTGCCGGAGCTGATGGCTGACAGCAAAGTGCGCACCAGGACTTGATTCGGACCAGGATCTGAGATTTGCTCATCACGCACTTCTACAACCCCAGGCGAAAGAAAGTATAAACTTTTACCTTCCATAGATTGCCTCCCTCAAATCGCTTTGTTAATATCCCTCTGTGGTCGTCCAAATACAACCAGATCATCACCCGAATATTCTACGATCAAATTATCTACTCGCCTGGCTGGCCATGCTCCTGGTGAGCTGGGGAAATGAACCGCTGGTAAACCACCTAAGATCATCGGAGAGATGGTCACTACGATAAAATCGACCGGCTGCGCATAAAGAAAACTTGCGATCACTTCTGCACCACCTTCAACCAGAAGGCGTTTGATTCCCATGCGATGCAAATCACTCATTAAAGCTGGCAGCTGGATCTGCCCATTCAAGTTAGCTGGAAGAACGAACAGCTTTGCACCATGAGAGGATAAAGCATCCGCATTACGTTTATCGGCCTTTTTTGTGGTCGCTATCCATGGGGAATTGTTCTGAACCAGGGTGGATTTAATTGGAATGCGTAGTTTGCTATCCAGAATTACCGGCTGTGGATTTTCACCTTCCACCAACCTGACCGTGAGCAGGGGATCGTCCGCCAGGACAGTCCCAATCCCGATTAATATTGCGTCATGATTCGCCCGAAGCTGGTGAGTTAGGCAAGCAGATTCAGGTCCGCTGATCTGAGTTCTTTCACCTCTCCGGATGGCTATGCTGCCGTCCAAACTTTGAGCATAACCTACGGTGACGAATGGACGCCCATCAGGTTGCTCAATCTGATCGACAGCGGTCATGATGCGATCATGCAGGTCCATTTTCTCCCCCAATATTCCCAAGCACGATACTGGCCGGCATGACATTCAGGTTGAGCATGTGATGCATCCGCTGGGCTTTTGTGAATAGATATTCTGCGTTCTCCAGGGTTACGTCTGTCTCAAGCGGGATTCGTTTGCTGACTGGAATTCCCCCCTCAATCAACGCTTCGATTTTCAATGGATTATTCGTCATCAGCTGGATAGATTTCACCCCTATGTCAGCGAGAATACCAGCCGCAATCGAGTAATCACGCTCGTCAGCCTGATGACCGAGTGCAAGATTTGCATCAACAGTATCCAAGCCTTGATCTTGCAAGTTATATGCGCGCAGTTTATCCAACAGACCAATTCCACGGCCTTCCTGGCGCAAATAAATCACGACGCCCTCTCCATAATGGGCGATTCGATTCATCGCTCGATTAAGTTGATCTCCACAGTCACAGCGCAATGAACCCAATACGTCCCCTGTAAAACACTCGGAGTGTACTCGTACCAGGACGTTGTCCTTTTCCTCAACCTGGCCCATAACCACCGCCATGTGTTCTTTGTCATCTTGATTGGTGGTATACAGGGAAAGATGGAAATCACCCTCGGGTGTGGGAATCCGGGATTGGACTCGACGTTCTACGATTATTTTCTCCATAAGATTCCTTTGATTTCATCGCGCCTATTGAGGTGGGGATTGCAGGTTCTGACCTGGTTGCTTATCGATTAACAGTAAAACGATCAAAACGACTTCAATTATTTTTGTCAGGTAGCCCAAACTACCAGCAGGCCATGATTTATCCCCCATCACAATCCAGGCCAGGATTGTAACCAATGCGAAAGCGATAAATACCCAACGAATCAGATTGTGGTATTTCCTCGCCAGATTAAATGGCAGGAAATATGCAGCCAGCAATGTCAGGTAACCTAAACCATTAAGAATGAACAAAACATCCGGGAAGAGCAGCGAAAAATGGATCAGAGCTGCTGTTACCGTAGTCAGGATAATTCCAATCTGGACCGCACTCATTCGGGAACTTTTATTAGCCATATCTTCCTTTCCTTTTCATAATTTTTATCTGGATCACACGATTTATTATTCTTTTGATCAGCGACTGTAAAAGCCTCCCAACCATAATCCAATTCCACCAAAGACGACATCGCGGGCGCGGATGAGGAGGCTCAAACTGATACCAACTGCAGGGTTTACACCGATTAATCCCATTGCCATCACTTGACCAGCTTCTAATGTCCCGAGTCCTGCCGGAAACGGCAGCAGAAATGCAATCCGGGCAGCCGTGAGAGCGACTAGGACTTGAACCAAATTAAAGCGGATTCCCAAGAACTGCAGCATCAAACCAAACTCGAACACCATCATCACCCATATCCCTGCTGATAATAATGCAGCAACGATCAATGCCAGCACATTTTCCTGGCAAAATTCAGATACCTGGGATTCGGTGTCTTTCAGAACAATCATCATACCTTTAAATTTCGATGAGGTAGGAAATCTTCCACCGATCAATTCTAGAGTGGATGAGACTGGATGGCGTCCAACCCGCAGGGCAAGGAGATAAAGGATTGGTAAAGCCAGCAGGAAGGCTGGGATAACAATCAATGCAGCATAACTTGCAGACTGCAGAACACCAGCGAAGATCAGGACAGCCACTCCGATCAGCAGGAATGTGAAATTTGCCAGCAATTCGAGCAGCTTATCGACGGTGACGCTGGCAGCAGCTGGAGAGGTCATCATTCCCTCCCTCTCCGTAAGCAGGTAAACCTGTAAAGGCTCACCACCAAATTGCGGGCCTGGGGTGAAATAGGTCACCCCAAAACCCGCTAATCGATAACCGATGATTGAAAGCAGGGAAGCGTGGTAACCTTGCGCTCTTAAAATCAACCACCAGCGGAAGCTGAATAGGATGAATATAAAAATGTTGAGACCGATGATGACAAAAATCGCCTGCAGGCCAACTTGTCGAAAATTCTCAACGATCTCGGTGATTGTGATTTCTTTGAGTGACCACCATGCAGCTAAAGGTATCATCATCCAAACCAGGATCCTGAATACTAGCCTAATTCTTGGTGGTGTTGAAAATCCACCCAGCTGAGGAACTTTGAGAGCGGGTTTGTGGATCAGGTTCATGTCTCACCCAATCTTTTGGTGAGGATTTTTCGCTCGGGGATCCAAAGTGAATAGGGGCCAGTCCCAATATAGATCAATCCTACAGCTCCAACTACCAATAAAACCTCAATCAAATGCAAGCCGAAATATTCGAGGTAGATTCCAATAGCGAACAAAACAATTATCGCGGCAATTCGTCCAGCAACTCCAATAGCGATCAGGATCAAACCGCTGAACATCAAGAGCAGGGTTATTCCTATCCACTGGATTGGGGGGTTCAGATCGGCTGCAGATAGGCGTTGAGATGGAAATAATCCAAACATATTTTCTTGGATCCAAGCGATTAATAGGATGACTAGGCTTATCCGCAATACCAGCGGCAACCACCTGCTGGCTAGTTCTTTGATCACCTTCATTCTGTCTGAATCGAGGAGATATGGATAGGTCACCAGCGCGCTATCCCTCCTGAGGAGGCTGGTCAATGAAATCCCACTCACTGTAAACCAATCAAGTGTAAAACCAATCAGAAATGGGATTGCAAAGATGGCAGCTGCAAGGAAAGTCCCCGGTGGGGAAAATACAGGAAACAAAACCACCGCCACAAATCCCATTTGAGCTCCTGCAAAAGGACGCCGAGCAGAATTCTTGGTTAACGGTAAGACTGGTTTCCCCAATCTCCCCCGCAGCCATATCCCGCCGATAAACAGGTAGCGCGCCAGACCAACGAGAAGGAACCAGGCTGGGACCTGACCATACTGGACCAGCAATGTGCTCGCGATCAGGATGCCCAAACCATCTAAATTCAGATCCAATTCTTCCCCCAAGCGAGTTTCGTGATGGGAAATCCTGGCCAGGTAGCCATCAAATAGGTCTGCCAGCGCTGCAGACGAATACAACAAACCAGGCACGTAGGCTAGCCACCCCTGCGGCCATGGAGAAAAGAGAAATCCAGCCAAAAGGGTAAGTAGAATCCCACGCAGAATGGTAAGCTGGTTTCCCGGGCCAAATTCAGGAAGAATTATTCTTTCAGCTGGGTCATAATTCAATGCAAGTCGGCGCCACAAAATACCAAAATATGTCAACGAAAATAATGCAGCCAAACCTAACCAGTGCAAGGCTGGCTGAGGTCCCATCCAGGAAATTAATAGCTGGGCTCCTGATAATAAAAGAAGAATCTGCAGGACTACCAAACCGATCCACTTCTTTCGCAATATTGAAAGGGCTCTGCTGTTTTTACTGGATATACTATCAAATTCAGCCATAATATCACGTATCATACCTATTATATCCAGTTATTATTAACCCTAAGTGAAAATCGAGTTAATTGATCGATTTCAGCGCACTATGGACCGCGAACCACCCCGGTGAAGTCCCATATATCCAGCCTCACTTTTTCTAACGATGTAAATTTGCTCTTAATTTTATACAAACGGCAATAACATTGGATTGATGCTTATCAATGAATTTAGTCATTTTGAACTAAATCGACAACCACCCCGGTGATCAGAGACCCCATCGATCCGTGCAGTATGCGCGGATATCGTGGTCCACTCATCTGAATGAAAAATATAATCTATACGCATTATCCAGGCAGGCAAAATAGCCCAAATCGTGTGATTTCGAAGGAATAGTTGATCTGATTAACGGCGTACTCCAGACCGGGGTACGCCGTATAGTTTGTTATGCTTTTTCCAAGCCCACCTTTGCTCGTTGTGCATCAAATTCAAATTCACCGGTCGTCACTTCACCAACAGGATCGCCAAACTTCATCTCAAGAGTCAATGTCTCCCCCAGGATGTAATCCTGGTGTTCCTTGATGGCCTGTTCTAAATCCGGGGAGGCACTGACCTGCATATGGATGCGGTCGGCGATATCGAAATCAGATTGCTTGCGTAAATCCTGCACACGACGCACGAACTCACGCGCTAATCCCTCCCGCACCAGCTCGGGGGTTAACTCGGTCTGCAGCGCAGCCAGGTAGGCTCCATCGGAAGCGACCACTAACCCTGAACGCGCTTCGGCGCGTACTTCCACTTCATCAGGGAGGATCTCAAGTGTATCGTCTCCCACAGATACCGATACAGAATCACCACTGAGCAAACGCTGAGCTGCTTCTTCTGGCTCTAAAGCCAAAATCGCTTTCCTCACTTCAGGGAAACCGGATTTATACTTCTGTCCCAGCTGTTTTGGTAAAGGGTTCAAGGTATAAGATACCGCTTCCCCTGCGGAAGACATTACGCTGATCTTTTTTACATTCAGCTCATCAGCCAAAATATGTGCGTACTCTTCCAAAGCCTGGGTCTCTTTCATGCTGCCTACAGAAAAGGACGCTTCCGCCAACGGTTGCCGGACTTTTATGGCCGCCTGGTTGCGAGCGGAGTGCCCCAGAGAGGCAAACCGCATCACGAGGCGCATATCTGCATTTAGTTTTTCATCGATAAGTTTCTCATCATAAGTTGGCCAATCAACCAGGTGGACCGACTCGGGAGCTTCCCTGTCAATAGAGCACACCAGGTTCTGGTACAGCTCTTCCGCCAGAAAGGGCATGCTCGGGGCAAGCAGCTGGCTCAAGGTTGTCAAAGCAGCGTAGAGAGTGGCATATGCCGTATCCTTATCGCTATCCGATTCACTCTTCCAGAAGCGCCGCCGGGAGCGTCGTAAATACCATTTGGAAAGCGTATCGACAAAGTTTTGGATCGGTCGCGTGGCTCCCAGGACATCATAGCTTTCCAATGAATTGGTCACGTCTCGGGTCAGGGTATTGAGCTCGGAAAGCAGCCAACGATCGAGATCATTCTGGCTCTCATCAATCTGGGCATCGCTTTCACCAGGTTTCCACTCGTCCAGCAATGCGTAGGTGACAAAGAAGGAATACACATTCCACAAAGTTAATGTGAAGCTGCGTATCACCTCCCCAACCAGTTCCACCGAAAAACGCCGCTCCTGACCGGGTGGACTGGCTGTATAGAGATACCAGCGAAAAGCATCCGCCCCGTGCTCATTGATCACATCCCATGGATCAACCACCGTGCCGCGCGATTTGGACATTTTCAAGCCATCCGCATCCAGGATCAATCCCAGGCTGAGCACATTACGGAAGCTTACTTTCTCAAACAGCAAGGTGCTGATGGCATGCAGTGAATAAAACCAACCCCGGGTCTGGTCCACCGCCTCACAAATATAATCTGCTGGAAACTGCTGCTCGAATTTCTGCTTGTTCTCGAATGGATAGTGCCATTGTGCTACCGGCATGGACCCGGAATCAAACCAGACATCGATCAATTCCAGCACACGATTCATTTTTCCATCGCATTCAGGGCAATCGAACTGCACCTCATCCACAAATGGGCGATGCAGATCCAGATCGGACAGGTCTTTCCCGGCCAGTTCGCTCATCTCGGCTACCGAACCTACCGCCAGCTGGTGGTGGCAATCGCCGCACTCCCAGATCGGAAGTGGGGTTCCCCAGTAGCGCTCCCGTCCCAACGCCCAATCAACGTTGTTCTCCAACCAGTTGCCGAAACGTCCATTCTTAATATGTTCTGGATACCAGTTGATTTCCTGGTTGAGACCGGTCAGTTTATCTTTATATTCGGTTGTGCGGATATACCATGTGCTGCGGGCATAATAGATCAGCGGGGTATCACAACGCCAACAGAAAGGGTAGGTATGCGTGTAAGTTTCAACTCTGTAGAGCAGACCACGCATTTCCAGGTCCTCGGTAATTAATGGATCGGCGTCCTTCACGAATTTTCCGCTCCACGGCCGTACCTCCGGGATGAAAGTTCCGTCCTCGGCCACTGTCTGCAAAATTGGCAGATCAAATTCCAGGGCCGCGTCCATATCTTCAGCACCGAAGGCTGGTGCCATGTGTACCAGACCGGTGCCATCTTCGGTAGTCACAAAATCTCCGAGCACAACATAATGGGCTGGCTTATCCAGAGCCAGGAAGGTGAACAGCGGTTGGTATTTGATGCCTTTGAGTTTTTTCCCCTTGAAAGTTTCAAATATCTCCACCTGTTCATCCCGGAAAACCTGCTCCACCAGATCCTTGGCTAAAATTAGTTTTTCTTTGCTATTTTCCGCCAATTTCCGTTCCACGATCACATAATCGACATCGGGATGCACAGCTACAGCCACGTTACCGGGCAGCGTCCAGGGGGTGGTTGTCCATACCAGAAGGGAAGTGCCGGGATCATCTATCAGCGGAAGGCGCACAAAAACTGATGGATCAACCGCCTGCCGGTAGCCCTGAGCAACTTCATGATCTGACAGCGGCGTCCCACAGCGCGGGCAGTAGGGTACGACCTTGAATCCCTGGTAAAGCAAATCCTTGTCCCAGAAGGTCTTTAATATCCACCACACCGATTCGATATAGTCATTGGTGTAGGTGACATAGGCTTCCTCCAGGTCCACCCAAAATGCGATCCGGTCGGTCAAACGCTCCCACTCCTGGATGTAATCAAAGGCTGACTGGCGGCAGAGTTCATTGAAGGGACCAATGCCGTACTCCTCAATCTGGCTTTTGCTGTTGAAACCCAGGCGTTTCTCAACCTCGATCTCTACCGGCAATCCGTGGGTATCCCATCCGCCCCGGCGGATCACATGCTTGCCCTGCATGGTTTGATAGCGTGGGAAAATATCTTTAAATGCCCTGGCCAGTACATGATGTACACCTGGGATACCATTCGCGGTTGGCGGACCTTCGTAGAAAACATATTCAGGATTCCCACGACGCTGTTTTTCACTCTTTTCGAAGATGTGGCGGATTTTCCACATCCGCAGAACCGCCTCTTCAACATGGGTGATATTAAGTTCCTTTGAAACTGGTTTAAACATAATTACCTCGCTAAGGAAATACTAATGCTTGGCTATCAGCATAACTCATTTCGAATTCAGCCTGCGGCTTTGGAACAAAAAAACTCGTCCCAAATCAGGGACGAGAGGCTGTTCGATCTATCTTCTCCCGCGATACCACCCTGGTTCCCGCTAAACGTGGACACCTCGGTCGAGTACGGTCCTTTGACTTATACCCGCATCATTGATAACGGGTGATGAACCCGGTTCACTTAATAGTGTTTTGAAATCACGTTCAGATCCCGGCTCCGGAAGGATTTTCTACCGGCTGGTCTGCCCTGGCTCACACCAATCCCAGGGTCGCTGACAGCTTAAGCAGGCATACTCGTTTCCATCAATGCCTATTTGGGGTTGATTGGACAGATTATGCCACAACTGTCTCAGGCGGTCAACTGCTCATCCAATCACGGTTAAGAATATATTTTGCGACGAATAACGCTGTAAACGACAGCAGGATCAGGATCACCGAAAGGGTTATTGCAATATCCAGGTTTAGTTCGAATCCGATATAGATCGCCAGCGGCATGGTTTGTGTCCTTCCAGGAAAATTGCCAGCGAAGATGATCGTGGCACCAAATTCTCCTAATGCCCGTGCCCAACTCATTACGCTCCCCCCCAGCAGTGCCGACCAGGACAGCGGAATAGTGAGGAAGCGGAATATCTGTGGGCTGCTGGCACCATCCAGGGCAGCCGATTGTTCTAATTCCTGGTCAATATTTGAGAAACCCAGCGCTGCCGACTTGATATAAAACGGGGCCGCGACAAAAACCTGGACAATGATCAAGGCGATGGGTGTAAATGCGATGTGGATCCCGAGATCATCCAAGACCCCTCCCAAAATACCCCGTCTACCAAACGCCATCAGCAGCGCCACTCCAGCCACGGCGGGTGGCAGGACCAGCGGCAGATCGATCAATGTGTCCACCAGTCGGCTGAAACGAAATTGACCTCGCGCCTGGGAATATGCCAGGGGTGTTCCAGCCAGGATAATGATCATGGTAGAAATCAGGGTGGTGCCTAAACTCAATACGATCGCCTGCAGGACTTCCGGCTGCCGGACATTCTCCACCAAGTCCGCTGGTGAAATCCTCAGAAAAAGGGCTAGTATTGGCAGGCTCAAAAATATGAGCATTGGGAAACTTAATACGCGCCATATGCCGCTCAACCTGGCTTGGGGAGCGCGAGCTGGTGGTAACTGGCGAACTTCACCCCTATTCATTTTGTCCCAGCTTCATAAAACCATAACCATTCAAGATATCCTGTCCCTCAGGAGAGAGTACCAGAGAAATAAATTCCAATCCCAGCTCCATTTCTAAGCTATCACTGAGAGGTGCAATATAGTAGCTGGCGGTGACATTAATCTCCTCCGCAATTGGGATCATGCGAATGTCCTCCCCCTGTGCTCCGGCAGCGTCGCTCACATATACGATCCCAGCATCCGCTTCTCCCAAGGTGATTTTCGTCAGCACAGCCCGAACATTTTCCTCGTAAGAGACAACATTATCCAAAACTTTTTCCTTGTAATCCTCACCAAAACCAATCTGCTGGTTTGCGCGTTCAAGCATTTCTTGGGAATATAGCCCAACCGGCACCGATTTATCGGCCAGAATTAACCGTAGTCCAGGTTTGATCAAATCTCTCACACCAGCAATGTTTCCAGGGTTATCCCCTGGCAGGATTATCATTAATTGATTTTGGATTAATTCCTGGTCTGCACCGCTCATCACCCTACCAGCAGAGATGACGTTTTCCATCTGTTTTGCATTCGCGCTGGCAAAGAGATCACCAGGGGCGCCTTGGGATAATTGCTGGGCGATTTGCTGGGAACCCGCATAGCTGATCACAACTTCTACATTTGGGTGAGATGATTCGAACACTTCACCGAGATGTGAGAATGCTTCAGCCAAGGAAGCCGCGGCATAAATAGTCAGCTCTTGTTTTCTCGGATTCTTCTCCGAATTTGTATCAGATAGTTCCCCGCAGGCAGACCCGAATATGACCACCAGAATCGTGATGAATTTGAGCCTGCTGAGCGGACTACTCATGCTTGTCGGTCTCGCGTTGGATAAGTTGAGATTTTCGTTTGACAGGATCCTAGCCAATCCAGGATCGATCCCAATTGGCGAATGCGCAGATCTAATCCCAGGCGGTTGAAAATCTGATCCTCGGGAATCGAAGATTGAGTCAGGTTTAAGCGCTCGAGCCCATTTTGCGTTTCAGCAATCTGTCCAGCGATAATTTCCTGTGCTAGCTCTGGTTTAATTTTCAGCGCAAAATATAAACGCGTGGTGAATTCAACCCTTATGGCACGTACACTCAAGCGGCTGGGAGCAGACATCCATCCTTCAAAACGCTCTTGTCCTGCTGCAGTTAGTTCAAACAAACGCTTTGCCGGCAGTTTATCTTGTTCTTGGATCCTGCCGCGAATAAAACCTTTTCCCTCCAGGCGGTTGAGGATATTGTAAATCTGGCTCTGGCTCAGGTTCCAAACCTGGTGTAAATCGATAGTTAACTTCTGGTGCAGCTCGTATCCGTGAGCTGGGTCTTGGGCTAGCAAACCTAGAAGGACATATTCAGGTGAAAGAGAGCCAATGGGAGCTGATTTCATGTCAGGATATACTCACTGAGTGAGTATATCCTTTTTGGATGGACTGTCAAGTGTTATGTGCAAATAAACAGCAAATCTGGCTTGCGAGCCTTCTCCCTCACGCTCGTGTTCCATTTCAACAACCATATTTCTAAATTTGAGACCCGAAAATTGGGATCAACGCATCAACGTCTCTACGGTAGACATGAGATGGGAGAGTTTCTCTGCCATAACATGGACGATGAATTTATGAAACAGGGCTGCTGCTTCAGGATCATATGCTTCCATGTTTTTTAGTACGTCAGTGGTCAATCGATACACCGTGATTGGAGTTTCAGCAATCACTGAAGCATTCCGTTTTGATCCCAGGTAGAAACCGAGCTCGCCAACCAAATTTTCGCTGCTCAAGGTGTTCAAACGAATTGGTTCTTGACCGGATATCTCCAGCTGGGCTGTGACTGCCCCATCTTCGAGGAAATAAACAGCCCCCGGAGAGTCACCTTGCTGTATGAGGTGGACACCGGCCGGGAGTTCTTGCCTCTCAAGATAATTCATGACGCGGGTGATAATTTCTGTATCTCCAATCAGATCTTTGAGCTGTTCACGCATAGATTTACGCGGGTCTTTGTCAAGCACTCCCGTCGATTGAAGCAGATTATCTTCGCACCATTCGACACCATGATCCAGGTCAGGTAATACTATAAAAGAATTCTCTTCGCGGCCTAAGACGCCTGATTTACCCAGAAAAGTCTGGAGATCCTCGGATAATCCGGTCAGTATGATGCTGGCATGATTATTCTGTAGAAGCTGGATCATTTTGCGAAAGCTGAGTACAACCGATGAGTCAATGCCTGTTACATGGGAAAAATCCAGCACGAGAAAACACAAGCGATTTCTAGCATAACTATTGATGTGGGCGCGAATTTGTTCAAGAAGCTGGTTGGCGGTTCCAAAAAAGATGTAGCCCTGTAACTCTAAAATCAACACCTGCTTTCCGTAACGGCGCAATAATCGTTGCTGCAATTTTGGCCGGGTGATCGTACTCTGGTAAGTAGCGGCGGTCAGTGAATGCTTAATCACCTCGACCTGGCTGTAGTTGATTGCGAAGAGGATTAATGCAGCCAGGATTCCGACCGCGACACCCTCCAGAAATCCCACGGTAGCAATCACGACCAGGATCAAGAGAATGATGAAGTAATCAGTTTTGGGTAGTTTAAACCATGATTCATATACCCATTCGTATAGAAAGGTGAGCCCGAGAAACATGAGCAAGCCACCCAAAACAAACTTGGGGAAGAGAGAAATAAAGGCTGTACCAGCAACCAGCGCGGCAGCGCATACTCCGGCTGCAAACAAACCAGTCAGACGGGTTTGCGCACCTATCTTATGATTCATCACAGATAAACTGAGTTGGTGGAAACCGATCAAACCGGCGAATAGACCAGCGAAAAGATTTCCTGTTCCTGCAGCTCGCAGCTCATGATTTAGATCCATATCCCCCTCAGCAGCGAGCTCAAGCCCGCTCGCATTGAGCAAAAGCGAGATCGCACTGATCACAAGAACGATCACAATGCTGCCAATCTGGCCCAATATCTGATCCCAATTCACCTGAGCCAGTGCGGATAACGGAAATGGTCGCAGAAGATTCCCTTCTGGGAATGGGCCCAACAGCCACCCCTGTGCGCTTACTTCTGCAACAGAGAAGCAAGCCAACGATGTGACCAGAAAGAAGAAAATAACCGCGCCTATGACAAAACCAGGCAGTAAAAGATAGTGATTATATCGATTTAAAATTGCCAGCAATAGGATAGCAAATGCCAGACCTGGGAGCCAAAGCAACAATATCTCAGGTTGAAATAATGTCGATAACCCTATAAATCTGGGGATAATACCGGTCATCATGTTGATTGACCCGGTAACTAGCAGCCAGCCTGTTCCGGCTAGAAAGCCGCCCATGACAGGATAAGGTAAAAATCGAACCAGGCCTCCCAAATTAAAATAGCCCAAGCCCAGCATGAAGATGCCACACAAAATAGTTGTCAAAGCGATGACGACGACGATTGTGATGAAAGTCTCTAATCCAGACGCATCCGATGGCATTGAGGTCACAATTGCAGCAGACATCACAGCCAGTATAGCCGCAGGAGCATCCTGAATGCCCGAGACCGTTCCAGGTAACGAGGTCATGAGGGCAACCACAACTCCTGTGATAATGGCGCCTATCAAAGCAAACCCAATGCCGTTTGGGAGAAAGCTGGAAAGTTCACCCGCGAAAATCAGGGCCGCGAAGGAGATGGCGATGATTACCTCAACCAAACCCACAACCAAGCCAGATGTTAATCCGGGAACAAGGTGTGCAGACCAGAAATCCCGGCCCAGCTCCGCAGTAAGATTTTTGATTGAAACCAGTTTGTTGGGGGTTGTCACGCTAGAAATCCACCATTACAAGAAAGTCAACACCTTAGTCTTCCAGGGTGCTGACGTCTCCTTCTGGTTCTCCCATTGCCCGGGCGCGCAGCAAACGACGCATTATCTTGCCGCTGCGTGTTTTCGGTAAACTATCAACAAATCCTATCTCTTCAGGTTTAGCAATGGGACCGATCTCGTGACTGACATGCTGGCGTAATTCATCGCCCAATTTTTCGCTCTGCTCATACCCAGAACGCAGTATAACGTATGCATGGATAGCATTGCCTTTTAATTCATGTGGCAGGCCAATAGCCGCGGCTTCAGCTACCGCCGGGTGGCTCACCAGAGCGCTCTCAATCTCTGCGGTTCCCAGACGGTACCCGCTGACCTTGATCACATCGTCCATACGACCAATAATCCACAGGTAGCCATCCTCATCCCGTCGGGCTGAGTCGCCAGTTTGGTACATATTTTTAAACTTTTCCCAATACTGCTCCTGGTAGCGCTCGGGGTCACGGTAGATCGTACGAAGCATACCTGGCCAGGGTTTCTTGATCACCAGGTAGCCTTCTTCTCCTGGCGGCACAACTTTTCCATCCTCATTAACCACATCAACATCGATCCCAAAGAATGGCTTGGTTGCCGAACCCGGTTTTAGCGGTGTGATCGGCAATGGTGTGATCATAAAACCACCAGTTTCAGTTTGCCACCAGGTATCCATGATCGGGCAGCGTTCTTTTCCAATAATTTTGTAGTACCAACGCCAGGCTTCTGGGTTGATCGGTTCGCCAACACTTCCCAGCAAGCGCAAACTGCTCAAATCATGCCGGTTTGCCCAGGCATCTCCGAAGCGCATCAATCCGCGGATAGCTGTTGGAGCAGTGTACAGAATCGTGATTCCATGATTCTCAACCATCCGCCACCAGCGATTCGGGTACGGGTGAGTTGGCGCCCCTTCATACATGAAGCTTGTCGCTCCATTGAGCAGCGGTCCATAGACGATGTAGCTGTGCCCGGTAATCCAGCCTGGGTCGGCAGCACACCACCAACGATCTTCATCCCGGATATCGAACACACATTTCAAAGTGGCATAGGTATAGACCATATAACCACCGTGGGTATGCACAACGCCTTTCGGTCGGCCGGTAGTGCCAGAGGTATACAGAATAAATAACGGGTCTTCGGCATCCATGGGCTCCGTCTCACATTGAGAATTAGATATGGGCAAACCCATCAATTCTTCGTACCAATAGTCACGCCCCGGCTCCATGTAAATATCCTGACAAGTCCGTTTAATAACGATACAGCTCTCTATCGTCGGCTGACGAGCCATGGCTTCATCAGCAATATCTTTTAAGTGCACAATTTTACCCCGCAGCCAACCACCATCCGCAGTGATGAGAATCCGGCTTTCAGCATCCTCGATCCGTTCAGCCAGAGCTTCGACGCTAAATCCGCCATAGACAACACTGTGGGGTGCCCCAATTTTGGCGCAAGCGAGCATGGCGATCACCTGCTCCGGAATGCGAGGCAAGTAAATCGTGACGATGTCACCCTTCTTGACCCCCAGGCCGCGCAGCAAGTTAGCAAACTTGCATACTTCTCGATTGAGAGCATAATAAGAAAATGTGCGCACATCCCCGGGCTCACCTTCCCAGATCAGAGCTAGCTTATTCTTGCGAGAGGTTTTTACATGTCGATCTAATGCATTTTGAATAATATTGGTCTTCCCACCCACAAACCACTTGAAAAATGGGGGATTGCTCTCATCCAGTACCTGCTCCCACTTGTCATACCAATCCAGTTCTTCGGCCTGGTCAGCCCAAAAACCTTGCGGGTCTTCGATAGACCGCTGGTACATCGCTTCGTAATCCTGGATGTAGGCCTTCGAGACGATCTCTTCAGAAGGATGATATACATCTCCTTCCAATTCACTGTTCACTGCAGTAGCTTTAGCCATCATATCCTCCAATCCTGGTATACATTTTGGCGAGTAAACGGATGCAAATCCTCCAATCTAATAGATGGATTTTACGGGCATGTTCATTTGCTGTCAACCAAAACGATGAAATATCTCATAATTTGCTGCGAAGTGGATAAAATTGAATCGAATCCCATCATCTTGGATTGCCTCCAAAGATGCACAAATCGCATCGTTCCATTTCACAATCTGGTGTATGTCCATTTTCCGTGGGTGATCGGGATTGTGCGATTATTGCATTCGCTGGAATAAAACCGGTTCGGGTTATAATCTCTTGAAGTTTCGATAATCTCAGACAGTTCATGCGCAATCGCGATCCAGGAGGTCAGCAATGAAGGTGCTCGGCATTGATATCGGAGGTTCAGGGATCAAAGGCGCACCAGTTGATACAGACACCGGCACCCTGCTTGAATCTCGTTTCCGCTTGCCTACTCCCTCCCCTGCTAAGCCCGTTGCGGTTGCTGAAACCGTGGGTGAAATAGCCGATCACTTCAATTGGAAAGGACGTCTGTGTATTGGTTTTCCTGGAGTTGTCCGTAAGGGCGTAACTCTGACAGCTGCTAATATTCACGAAGATTGGGTGGGATTGAACGCCGCGAAACACATAAAAAAAGTCACTGGACGAAAAACCTGCATCATTAATGACGCTGATGCCGCCGGGCTGGCTGAAATGGCTTTTGGTGCCGGTAAAGATCGCCGGGGTGTGGTGCTGGTGGTCACGATCGGAACGGGTTTGGGAACTGCGCTCTTCACCGATGGGCATTTGCTTCCCAATTGTGAGTTTGGTCATCTGGAAATGGATGGCGTCGACGCAGAATGGTACGCGTCCGACGCGGCTCGAAAACGGGAGAACCTGACCTGGGAAAAATGGGGGCAAAGATTCGATCGCTATCTGCAAACCATGGAGAGATTGATCTGGCCCGATCTGATCATACTGGGCGGTGGTGTAAGTAAAAAATTTGAACTGTATAAGCCCTATATCACGGTGAAAGCGGAGGTACTTCCCGCCCTGATGTTAAACGAAGCCGGAATTGTTGGGGCAGCTATGGGGGCATGTAAATATGGGGCATAGGGTCCCAGGGTTATCGGACAAATCATCTT
>JALHTN010000231.1 GCA_022865865.1 Anaerolineales bacterium | reverse complement strand
TTTTTGTTTGCCATTCAACAATTCAATGCCATCCCAAAATCGTTCATCTTGTTTGTGCTTTCGATCTAATACTTCACTTTCCCGGTCCGCATAGGTAATTTTGATTTTCGCTCTCCACTTGAAGTAATCCTGGAAATAATCTAGAGCTCGCAAGAAGTCATAGAACCATCGCGGGGGAAAGAGCATGCGTGTCATGCGCGGGTTTACTACCTCCCTGGTACGATGGGATTTATACAGGTGGTGCTGCAGCAAGAATTCGTGCGCTCTCAGCCTTGCCTTTTCGATGTCTGACCTTATTTTAGAGCTTGTTTTCTGGTACTCGAGCAGTCCTTCCAGGGCTGAAATAGTTGTGTGGAAAGAGCTGTGGGTATCTCCCATGTAATCTCGGCAGTTCCATCCACCATCTGGCATTTGCCGCTTGAGTAAATGATCTGCCAATTCATCTGTCTTGGGATCTGGATATCGGAAATAAGCCAGGACTGATAGTACCATGCCAGTAATACAAGCCTCGCTTTGCCGATGTGATTGGCTGTAATTTATACCGCCATCATGGTAGTATCCACGCTCCATCAGCAGCTGGCAACCCATTTGGGCTTGTTCGTTTTGTGCAGGAACGCCAATGCGGCGCAGCGTCAGCATGGTATATGTGGTTGAAATCCATTTCGGGCTGTAAATGCCGTTTCCCCATAAGCCATTTGCGTTCTGGTATGAAAGGTATTGTGCTCCCCAACCTTTCTTTGGGATAATCGATTGTTCTTTTTTATATTGCTCTTCTTCGCAATCTAACAAATCCCGCATGGCCTGCCAGCGAATTGCCGGGTCTCCTTGCATTAGCCAATCTAAAGTCTGCTGTGATTGCCAGCTGCGTTTCATTTCTTGATCAACCATGGTTCCACGAACCTCAAGATTGTCTCATCTTTCCAGCTGTTCCCAATATTATCCGGCTTCAACCGCAAACCCACGCATCCGTGCACTATGCAGATGGCAAATCGCTACCGCGAGGGCATCTGCAGCGTCATCGGGATGTGGGATTTGATCAAGTTCAAGTATTGCCTGGACCATTTTCTGGACCTGGTTCTTGTCCGCTCCACCATAACCTACCACTGCTTGCTTGATCTCATTCGGGCTGTATTCAGCGATCGACACCTCGGATTCAGCCAATGCCAGCAGGGCAACACCACGCGCCTGCCCGACGGTCAACGCAGTGCGAACATTTCGGGCAAAAAACAATTTCTCCACCGCACCGCTCTGCGGGCTGTGGAGCTCTATGATATTCTTCAATTGTTGATAAAGTTGGACTAATCTGTCCGGCATGGCATCATCTGCTGAAGTTAAGATTACTCCGTAATCAACTACCTTCAGACTGCCATCATCTTCCTCACTCACCAATCCATACCCGGTGATCGCAGTTCCTGGATCAATCCCGATCGCCAGCATTGACTGCTTAAGCTGTCTCTAATTCGATCAAAGCCTCATCAGATATGTGCAGGTTCGAGTAAACATTTAGCACATCTTCTAATTCTTCAAGAGCTTCCACCACCCGCAGCACCTGAGCTGTATCAGATGGACTCAAATCAATTTCGTTGGTAGGGAACATACGCAGGCCAGCTTCTTCGGTTATTATATTGGCTGTCTCCAGCTCATCGTTAATGGCTTTAAAATAATCTACTTCACCGGTGATCTCGACCACTCCATCTTCAAAGGTCACATCGTCCGCGCCGCCTTCCACCGACAGTTCGAATATTTGGTCTTCATCATGACCCTCAAGTGGGAACGAAAAGTAAGCCAAACGGTTGAACTGCCAGCCCACTGAACCGGTTTCTCCCATGCTGCCACCATAGCGGGTTAAGGTATGCCTAATTTCTGCTACCGCCCGGTTGCGGTTGTCAGTGACACATTCGATCAACATCGCCACACCGTGGGGAGCGTACCCCTCATACATTACCTCTTCAATTTGAACCGAACCATCTTTTCCTTCCCCTGTACCTTTTTGAATGGCACGATCAATATTATCTTTGGGCATATTGCTTGCCCGGGCGCGTTCAACCGCCAATCTCAAACGAAAATTTGTATCTGGATCACCACCACCTTGACGAGCGGCAATAGATATCTCTCGCGCTAAGCGGGTGAAAAGCTGCCCTCTTTTGGCATCTGCGGCACCTTTTTTGCGCTTTATTGTCGACCATTTTGAATGACCAGACATACCTTTTTCTCCCGAATTTATTAAGTATTCAACTGGTATTTACACCCGGTAATTGAGATCGATTATACCATGTGCAAATTCATCCATCGCCTTTTCAAATGGTGCTAACTCTTGGTATTTTTGGGTGTTTTTTCTTATAAAATCACTTGGTCATTATTCTTTCACGATCTTACATATTGCAGCACTTTCTATCCCCACAAGGATCTCTCCGAAAAGTCCCAGGTACCGAGTTCAAAAATTAAAACTGTTTTTGTTTGTGAAACTAAATAATCCCCTTCAGTGCTGCAGATTGTGCCAATAAATTTCCTTCTGGGGTACCATCCGGGATCTCGCATCCTGCAGCACTGAAATAACGCTCACCCCCTTTTTTCTGGCATTCCAGCACAGCCATGGACACTTTGCCTGGGGCGCCCTGCAGCATCACAGCTACCGGATCGAAGTTTCCACATAATGCTACCTTGTCATCGAATATTTCTGCTGCACGTCCGATATCCACCATCCAGTCGATGTCGATAATATCGGCACCACTTTCGGTCATCGCTCCCAATATATGGCTTGTATCCCCGCAAATATGCAGCCGGGTAACCCCGCCCAACTTGTGAACCGCTTCAAATATTTGCTGCTCATACGGCAGTGCAAATTTCCTGTACATTTCAGTAGAGATCTGCGAAGCCACTGCATCTCCCAAGCCAATAATGTCCGCTCCGGCTTTGATTTGTGCCTGCGAAAAATTAACTTCTACTTCCACTACCTGTTTCAGCAGTGCTTCCACCCAATCTGGTCTCAGCCTCAGATCCTTCATCAGGGTAAACATGCCTCGTAAATCAGCCGCCTCTGCTAGAGCACCTTCCACCCATCCCATGATCGGTACCTCCCCGCCCATACGCTCGCGTAAATAGCGAATAGCTTCCAACCGGTCATTCATTCGTCTTCCGTTAGCAGGATTCGGGGATTTCAAACTATTCAAATCCCCTGGCTCAATCAGCAACGGTTTTATGGAAATTGGTAGATCGTCGATAGGGAAATGAACTTCTAAACCAAAATCTGCTGCTTCCCTATAAGGATCGGAGATAACCTGAAGAATATCCAGATCAAATGCTGTCTGTACAGCCAGATTAGCCTCAGCCAGCACCCGGAAATCCTGATAATAGCGCGATAAAGGTTCCCCAATATAATGCGCCGCGAAGGTCATCATTATATCGAAATTTGGTGTCCGATCAACCGGCTCACCACCGAAGCGGCGCACAAAACGTTCGTATGAAGTTAGTTCTGGCACAGGGGTATTAATCCTCGCCGAGTATGAATGCCTCTGTCATTTCCCGGGCGATATTATCCCTGAACTGTTTGGGGGGAGTTTTCATCAGGTACGAAGAGGGTCCGATGAGCGGACCTGCTACTCCGCGATCCAGGGCGATTTTTGCACAGCGGACTGCATCGATAATCACACCTGCTGAATTAGGTGAATCCCACACCTCTAATTTTGCTTCCAGGTTGAGCGGAACATTTCCAAAAGTCGTGCCTTCCATGCGTACATGGCACCACTTGCGGTCTGTCAGCCAGGGCACATAATCACTGGGACCTACGTGCACGCTCTCCTTTGGTAGTTCATAAGGCAGCATGCTGGTCACTGCACCCGTTTTAGAGATCTTTTTCGATTCCAAGCGCTCGCGCTCTAGCATATTGAGAAAATCCGTGTTCCCACCGAAATTCAACTGGTAGGTATGGTCCAGCCGGACACCCCGGTCAACGAACAGGCTGGTCAGCACCCTGTGCATGATAGTCGCGCCCACCTGGCTCTTGACATCGTCACCGATTATCGGCAATCCACATTCGACAAACCTGCGTGACCAGTATTCCGAGCTGGCGATGAATACCGGGATGGCATTAACGAAAGCACAGCCGGCCTCAAGAACCTGCTCAACATACCACTTGGTCGCCATTTCGGAACCCACCGGTAGGAAATTAATCACCACATCTGTTTTGGTCTCCTTGAGAATACCTAGCAGATCTGCTGTTGGTCCAGGTGCCTTCTTGACGATCTCCAGCAGGTACTTACCCAAACCATCATGTGTCATACCCCGTGATACCGGGATGCCCAAGTGGGGTACGTCAGCAAATTTAACCGTATTATTCGGAAAGGCATAGATCGCTTCAGATAAGTCACGACCTACTTTTGTGTCGACAACATCGAAAGCAGCGGTAAATTCAACATCCCGGACATGATATCCCCCCAACGTGTTGTGCATCAATCCAGGTACGAACTCATCCTCCGGGGCATTCTTGTAGAACTCTACACCCTGCACCAATGCTGAGGCGCAGTTTCCCACACCGATGATCGCCACCCGAACCTTACCATTGTCTGTCATTTGTTTCTCCTGATTATAAGTTTCAAACTGCCAGGTCAGAGCAAACTGTCTTCCCTAGTAAATTTTTCAAACGGTATAAAAACCGAGACAATTATACTTGCTTTCTAGACGAGTTCCAGACAATTATGCATCAAATCCACAATTGTTCGCTTTTTCAGCATTTCCAAAAACTCTCAGCTGGTCTGCTGAACAAAGTAATGATTTTCCCATTCCTTGCCAAGCAGGTTTGGCTCGATTATAATCTCATCGTTCGGGGCGTAGCTCAGTCCGGCTAGAGTGCACGGTTCGGGTCCGTGAGGTCGCCGGTTCGAATCCGGCCGCCCCGACTAATGCCAACCAACGGCTGCACGGATACCCATTTTTATCTAGCCGTGAGGCTTCCGGTTAAGGGGAACGGAAAAAAGTGCCCAACCAAAGGGTGCACGGTTAAGCCCAAATATCCTGACCATCTGTATCAAAAAAAAGATCTTTTCCGATTATCAGTTCTATTGCTGAATTATCGGAACTAGTTTTTTTGACCGGAGGGTACACGGATGAATTCAGTCACTTTTTCTCAAATTGTAGATGGCTATTTGCTCGCTGCATATGCCAGGCACCTGAGCCCACATATCATTCGTGATTACATAACCACTTTCAAAAAGTTTTTATTAATTACCTTAATCACGATCAGCCCATCGATTCAATATCGGTTCAATAGGTGGAAGATTTTCTAGCTAAACAGAAGGTATCAAAGAAGACGGTATTGAATTATCACATCGGGCTTTCCGCAAGGTTATTCCAGGCATGCGGGTCAAGGATTCTGTGGCGGTAGAACTGGTGCTCGAGCTGACGATAGCGAGCCCAAATGTAATTCTGGGGAGGCTGCCAGGTGGAGACAATGAGGGAGGCATCCAGCTGATTAACTTTTTCGTAGTACCTGCTTCTTGAACAGGTCCATTGTCAGCAGGCTCCAGGTGAACCAATCTGGATTCTCTACTTTCTGCTTGAAATCCCCTTGATTCAGAAATCCCGGGCGTTCGATGGCGTGCACCATCTCTCGTAATTCGCCCTCGCGCATCCAATCGAAAAGGGACTCTTGGCCCATTCCGCTCCATCCCTTTGGTTGATTTACATCCAGTTCTGGAACTTGCATTTCTAGTGCACTTTTCAATATTGGTTTCACCCGATTTCCCTGGGTATAGCGCACTAATGGATCATATGAGTAAGCAGATTTCAAGATCATTTCATCTGCATATGGAAAGATATAGTTGATATTAGAAAAATGCCCCAATTGGTTCATAATCCCCGTTGTGTTCACCCCATCCGTCAATAAATCAAGCGTATTAATCTTCTCCACCATCAGGTTCGATCCATGATAATCACTCTCCAAAGCCTGATTTATCATGAAAGCTCGTGAAATATCCCCCTTGGTAAAGCACCTAGAAACCATTCCCATATCTGTGTACATTCCCTCAGAATTTAGAAAGTGATCTGGCGAATCAGGAAAGCGATCGATGTTGATAATTTTAGCCGCTGTTCTGGCACCATAAGATTTCGATTTAGATATTGGTTTCAGTATCCCAGCCAGGAATTTGAGCAGAGGCACAGGCCAATTTCGGTACTTGTCACCCTGAATCACTGCAATGCTCTCTTGAACACCAAAAACTTCAGCATCTATACCGTGAAAGAAATGGTCTATCCCCTCTGCTTCATCAGGCAGGTTATTTGTAAGCATCAAGAAACATGGTCGAACATCATCAGGGACAGGTTGTCCAAGCACCTCAATGCTTCTAATCAAGAAATCTTGGTACACTTCTGGCGCGATCTTTACAAAGGAGTGTTTTGTTTTCAAGGCCTGCGCTGCTCGTTTTGCATATTCGATTTCATCTTCAAACGCTTTAGTCTCCAAGTAATAGCTGATTGTAGGAAATTCGGATTTAAGAGAAAGCTCTTGGTTTATTGCGGCTTGAATCAAGGTTGAATCAACACCCCCAGACAGCATGGTTGCAGAATTTCCCGAGGCATTTCTTAGGTGTAAACCAACGATAGTTCTTAATTGATCAAAAAAGAGATTTACTGATTCCACACTAACTGGCATCATGGCAGAATTGCCTTGAACCGCGCGTATATCCCTACCGAGTTTGACCGACAAATTTCCCGAATTCCAGGTTAATTTTTCGCCACTTATCAGCTTGTAAACATCCTTTAAATACGTACTCTTGCCATAGACTGCCCTGAACAAAAAGTGTTGCGGAAGAATATCATTATTGAGACTTGATTTTGGAAGCAGATTGGCCATCAATCTCAAATTATCAGCAACAATGAAAACTTCCTCACTATTAAAATAGTTCATAATCGATGTAGAGAGAATATTGCTGCAGATCAAGCATTCAGGGCGATGTTTATTGAAACCAATCAGCGTCACGCTACCCTGGAAATTATCGAAATCCACGCCATTAGGACCAATCCACCCCTTGCTGAGCATTTCATCAGTTGTGAGCAACCGTTCACCATCATGAGCGTGATCCAATTTGATCCACACCATGTCAGCATTTTCAGATACGTCAATATAAAATGGGGTCGTAAAGAAGAAATAGCCAAAACCATCAAGAGAATATCTTGTGACTGATTCGCCTAGTTTTTCTATTTTATTCTCGAGTTCAGGAGCAGCGGGTTCTTTTAGATATCCGAATGCAAAAAATGATGAATTTATCCTATCTTGGCTGAATGAGATCATTAATATCCTTCCAGATGAAATATGTCTTGCTTTAAATTCTATTAACTAAATTTTTCGCCCAATTAATAAGACAATAATTATTCATGGACGATCAATTTTTCCCTAAGACATTTTTTAAGAATAGATCCATGGAAAGCATGTTCCAGGTAAACCAATCAGGCTCGGCGATCTTGTGCTCGAAGTCGCTGGCTGACATGAATGGTGGACGTTCAATTGATCTCACCATGTCTCTTAAAACGCCATCACGCATCCATGAAAACACATTGTGGGACATGATACTACTTTCCCCTTTTTGGTGATCGAAAACAGACAATGATACCTTTGATTCCAAACCCAACCTTAACACCGGCTTGGTCAAATTCCTATAGGTGTATCGATCAAGCGGTGTAAAAGCGAAAGCAGCTTTTACGAGGCTTTCATCGCTATATGGAAAAATAAACTCTTTTCCTTCATTCAAACCCAATTGTCTCAATAAAAGAATATTTTCTATTGAACCAGTCAATAAAACCAAGACATTAAATTGTTCGACAAGTACCTTCGAATTTAGATACCTTTCCTCAATATTTCGATTGACTGCCAGAGCATCGATAAGCACCTGGCTTGGGAAGCATTTGCTCACTATATCCCAATCTGTAGCCATCATACCCTTATTTAAATAACACTCTGGGGAGTCAAGATTCTTTAGATCTCTCAGAGTTTGAGCAGCGCTGCGTGCACCAAAAGATTTTGTTGGGCTGATAGGTTTTAGGATATCACCAAGAAGGTCAAGTAATGGAATCGGCCAGCTGCGGTATTTATCTCCCTGGACTATTTCGATGCTTTCATGACTTCCGAGCAAGCCATCAGCTAAAGTGCCATCAAATATGTAATTTGTGCTCTTGGCGTGAGTAGACAAATACTTCATGAGCGCATAAAAATATGCTGCACCATCCCATGATATCGGTCGACCAAGTACATTTATGCTCTCGATCATTAAATCCCCGAATTGTTCGGGGGAGATATACACGAATGTATGATTTGTATTGAATGCTTCAGAAGCTTCTTTTGCATATTCGATCTCATGATTGAATGATGGTGTATCAATCGCGAAGCTATATGATGGAAAGGGGAAATCAACTGAAGGATCCGCATTTATCGCAGCTTGAAGAAGGGATGAATCAACCCCACCTGATAATGCGGTTGCAGAGGTTGTTAATTTTTCTCGTAAATGCAACGATAGTTCATTTTTTAATTGGTT
>JALHTN010000230.1 GCA_022865865.1 Anaerolineales bacterium | reverse complement strand
ACAAATTTTATTTATTGGTAACAGCTTTACTTTTGTAAACAAGATGCCGGAGGTGTTTGCCGAACTAGCTGATTTGGGTGATCACAGAGTGAACGTCACTACTTTGGCTAAATCTGGCTATTCACTCAGCGACCACGCACAAGACCCAGAGACGCGCACAGATATAGGTCGGCAAAAATGGGATTACATCATCTTCCAAGAGAAAAGTGATATACCGATTATTGATGGGGGAATAGACGGGCAAATGTATCAGGGTGTGCAACAGATCAATGATCTTGCTGCAGCACAAGGGGCAAAAAAGATCTTATTCATGCCCTGGGCATACCAGGATGGCTTTCCAGCTGCAGGAATGGCGGATTATCAGGCGCTGCAGTCGAAGGTGGCAAAGGAAACCGAGAATTTGCTGCAGGAAATCGCAGCTGAAATCGTGTTAGAAGATTCTGAAAATTGGAATCCCTGACGATATAATATATTAATCGTCTGCGCTAATATGCGAGTACGCCAGTTCACTTGAAATCGTAAGAGGAGGGAATCCTTGATGCCAAAAAAAACACTGCTTCACAAATATTGCCTCATACTGGTTATTGCAGTTCTCGTGATTGTGTTTTCCCAAGCTTGCAGTTCATCCGCAAATCAAGATTCCATTCCAAGTGCTACTGCTATTTCAGCGACCTTAACACCTACCAGTCTACCTACTGAAGGTCAAAATCCTACCCATACTCCAAGATTCCTTTCCCCAACTCCCACCCCTAAAGCGGAACCATCACCTTCACAGACACCAGCCGAGGTTGGGGGGTTGCAATTCGAAACACTCAGTGACGGCGTTGAAACAGGAGAAATCCGCAGTTTGTGGGTCGATCCTGGTGGTCAATTGTGGATCGCTTCTGAGGCTGGCATCTTTGTCCACCAGGCGGGTGATTGGGAGATGATTTACCAGGGTCCTGTTGAGAAAATACTTGGGGCAGATGCGAGTGGAGTGGTATGGGCTATTCTGGATGGTGAGACCCGCATTGCGGCTTACGATCATTCACATACCTGGCAGGTCTACGGTGCACAGCAGGGCTGGACTATCCCGGCTGGGATTGCGTATCTCAGCCCTGGTTACGGGGATGGGCTGATTACCGATCCTCAAGGTCGTGTATGGCTGGCAACTGGTCGCGACGAGGTGCGCGTTTTTGATCCCGAGTCACTCACCTGGGAAGTGCTATCAGCCAATCATCTTGGATTCACGCCCGTTAGTGAGGAGGGCTATCAGGGTCATTTTCTCACCGATGTTGAACTATCCAGGAGCGAGAAGGTTTGGGTGGCTGATTGTATTGGCGAAGGAGAGTCTTTAAACGGTCAAGGCATCCGCTGGACAGATGGCGAAGAATGGTTTGAAGCTCCGGATACAGCTGCTGAATGTGTTCAGGACATTGAGATGGATGCCTCGGGAAAAATGTGGGTGGGCGGCTTTGATGCCCTGCTCATGTATGATCCCGACCTGGGTTATTGGACCAGGTACCCTTT
>JALHTN010000229.1 GCA_022865865.1 Anaerolineales bacterium | reverse complement strand
TTACCTGAACCGGATAGCCTGGAAGCACAAGCTAGACCGTGGGGAAGGTGCAGCTGCTCAGCTCAGCAGGATCAGGCAGGCCATCATCAAGGCACTGGAGGTCGCAGCAAATGGGGAGCTGCCAGAACGAGGTCCGCGCGGTGGCATCATTTGGCCGCCGCGCTATTTTATACGCCGGTCAGCCTGGCATGTCCTGGATCACACCTGGGAGATTGAGGACCGCAATGTGTGACCAGATTAGCTCCGGTACCGGTTTACGGAGCGCCAGCATTTAATTTAAGCAAACAGTGGTTTCACTGGACAGCATGATCGTCAAAAACGATCGGTAATTTTATCCATCGAATTAATCAAGAGAGGCAGGGATGAACACAAACCATCAAAAGGGAGCAGTGCTGATCACCGGCACATCCACCGGGATCGGCAGAGCTGCAGCGCTGCAGCTCGACCAGCTCGGTTACCAGGTCTTCGCCACCGTACGTAAGGAACAGGATGCTGATTCATTGCGATCGCAGGCCTCGAAGAGGCTCACACCGCTCATGATGGATGTCACGGATGAGGCCAGCATCAGCCAGGCAGCCGATTTAGTCAGCCAGATGGTCGGCGAGGCGGGTTTGGCGGGATTGGTGAACAACGCCGCCATCGGGTTTACTTCACCGCTGGAATTCGTCCCCTTGGATGACCTGCGCTGGTTGTTCGAGGTCAATTTCTTTGGCCAGTTGGCAGTCACCCAAAAATTATTACCTCTCCTGCGCCAAGTACAAGGTCGCATCGTGAATATCAGTTCAACCGCCTCCAGCGTAGTGGCACCCTTTCATGGACCATACTCTTCTTCTAAGCTGGCGCTCAATGGGCTTACGGATGCCCTGCGGCTTGAATTGAAACCGCTGGGAGTGCGGGTCTGCTTGATTCTTTATGGCAGCGTAAAAACACCCATCTGGGATAGTGGTGGGAGCATCTCCGTACAGGTAGTTCAGGATTATCCGGCCCAGGCCTGGAATCTATATGGTGAGAATTATCGCATTTTGGTAAATTATTTCAAAAAGATTGGCAAGGCTGGCATCACAACTGAGCAAGCGATTCAACCTGTAGTACACGCGCTTACCTCCGAGCATCCAAAGGTAAGGTACATTGTCGGAAGGGATGCCCGTCAATTTAATCTTCTCAACAAATTTTTATATGGTCGCCTTGGCGATTGGGTCATCAAGCGCACTATTGGTCTGAGCGACAATATCGAGGACGTAGTCCAACCATAAGCCTCAGACTTCTTGACATCTCCCCATCACCACGCTATAGTAAATTTTAGGTCAATCTATGTCACCAGAAGTTTATGTCTTAATCGCAGCTATCCTCGGGGGTCTGATCGGGTTTGCCTCCTCTTTTTTCACAACTTTGCTCACCCAACGCTACCAGGCGAAAAAGAGAAAAGAAGAAAGAGAGTGGCAATTAACGGACCAGCAGCGCAAGATTCGCACCCAAATCCTCAACCGGAGATATGATGAGGCTGAATCCTTGATCAAAATTGGCATGCAGGAAACCCTCAATATCTCTAAGCTCATTTATTCCGCCTCCAGGAGCAGAGATGTTGATACCAGAAGGGCTAAGCAAAAAGAATTATTCCTGCTCTCTGATCACTGGAACCAGGTTGAAGAATTCGAACAATTACATACCATTGTCCATGCAATCGGTGACAGCGAGCTGATCAACAGCGTCATAAATTTGCATATCACCTACACCTCATTTCTGGAATGGATTGAAAAATCGCTGATTGCTGATTTAGAATTGGATGAAACTCTTCCAATAACCAAAAGAAAGCTCAATAAAGTGGATGATTTTAGGATGGAAGCCTTTGAAAATTATTCAAATTTCTACCACAGGTTAGACATCCTCCGTTCAGGAACATATCCAGAGAAATGGCCCACATCGCAAAAAGAACCGCCCTGAAATACCAGCGAGTCAAAGTAATCACCAGGCAATAATTGTCCGGGAGACCACTCAGATTCCAGGATCCTACAAATTCGAATAAAATACGCAGAGCTATCTTCGAACATCTCACCACAAAGATCGAGATGCACATTAAATTGTCATTCTTTATGGATCGACTCTTATGTTGGAACAAACATTCAGTATTATCAGAACAAGAAAGGATTGGTAGTTATGTCGGCAAATAAACAATATGAAACAGATACTATCCATACTTCAGCTGGGGATCTAACCATCACATTTCTCGGTCATGGCAGTTTGATGCTCGATTTCAATCAGCTCAACATCTCCATCGACCCTTTCAGCCGGGTAGCCGATTATTCACAGCTGCCCAAGACAGATCTCATTTTGATCACCCATGAGCATCAAGACCATCTCGATTTATCCGCCCTGGCAGATGTGCGTACAGAAAACACAGACCTGGTATTGACTGAGATCTGCGCGAAACAAATCACGGGGGGTACCATCATGCAGAATGGTGATGTTCGCATTGTGCGCGGCATCCAGATTGAGGCTGTACCAGCGTATAACCTGGTTCACAAGCGCGAAAATGGCCAGCCTTTCCACCCGAAGGGAATTGGTAATGGCTACATTATGACATTTGGCGATATGCGGGTATATATCGCCGCGGATACTGAGAACACACCAGAAATGAAAGCGCTCACCGATATCGATGTCGCCTTCCTGCCCATGAATCT
Organism: Anaerolineales bacterium; assembly: GCA_022865865.1. The sequence goes on along the minus strand of JALHTN010000229.1, from coordinate 142 downwards.
ACCCTATACCATGACCCCCGAGATGGTAGCTGATGCGGCCAAAGCTTTCCAACCCCGCCTGCTCTACCCCTATCATTTTGGAAATACAGATACATCCAAGCTGCTTGAATTGCTGCGTGACGAAAAAGGGATCGAAGTGCGC
>JALHTN010000228.1 GCA_022865865.1 Anaerolineales bacterium | reverse complement strand
TTGCTGTGGGAACGCCGCGCCAGGATTGAGCGAGACCAAGGCTGACCCCATCCAGTTGCCTGGGACCGGCAGTGCCACGCAGCTGTAGGACTACCTCGAGAGCTCTTGCTAATCCATTCGCATCAAGCAGGTTACCCATTCCTAAGCATCCACCTGAAACATTAACCGGGAAGGAACTTTCACGTTGGGTGAGTCCATCTTCAGTGGCAGGTCCAGCTTCTCCTGGCCTGAAAATCCCGAGTGCTTCCAAGGTTTGCAGTTCTTTGTAGGCATACAGGTCACCCACTTCGGCGAAATCGATGGCCAAAGAGGCATCCTGAATCCCGGCCAGGCGGTATGCCATGCGGGCTGATTCTTTGACATAGTGCATGCTGGACCAATCTCGGTTTTCTAGCGCCGGCGAATCATTGCTCCAGCCAACACCGAGAATCCAGATGGGAATATCAGATAAGGAATTTGCCATTTCTTCATTTGCGAGCACCATCACGATCGCTCCATCAGCATGTACGGCTGTCTCTCGCGCACCAAGGGGCGAGGCTAATGGTGGACCGGAAAGTACGTCATTTATTGATAAATCGGCTCCATATGGTGCTGAAGGGTTATCGAGTGCGTTGCGTCGATTTTTTACGACGACCTGTGCGCATTGCTCACGGGTCGTTCCCGTGTCATGAAGATAGCGATTCATCTCCATACCGGCCACGAAATGCGTGTTTAATCGGAGCGGTCGATTTAAGACAGGATCTTGGGCGTATGCAGTAATTCCATCATGAGACAGGGCATTCGATGCCTTGCTGTGTCCTTCAAGCGCTACCACCGAAAATTGTCCTGTTTTCACGAGCATATACGCTGTCGCCAGACCATGCAGACCATCGCCGCTGATAGTATGCATCGGTTTCAGCACTGCACCTAATTGGTCAGGAGTATATTCATCAAAGATGCTGGTGCCCTCATGAAAATCTTCAGCAACGGTTACGAAACTATCGATATCTTTGCGAGGATTGACACCTGCATCAGCGTAAGCTCGTTGAGCAGCAGCATACATTAATTCTTTATAGGAATATTCAGGTGTTACTGGTCGAAATCCCGACCATCCAACCCCAATTATTGCAACACGATCGCTCATATTCGACCTCCTCATATATTGAAATTGCGTATGCTGCTAAATTACGCCAGCTGCCCTGGCTCGTTCAAGGATTGATTGGGCAGATTTAACTACTGGTGCATCGATCATTATTCCATCCAGGCCAAAAGCACCCCGACCTTCTGCCTGGTGCTGATTGAAATTAGCGATCAGGGCTTGGGCTTCCTGGATTTCTTCGTCAGTAGGCGTAAAAGCTTGCTGGACTATCTGGACTTGATCGGGGTGAATGACCTGTTTTCCTACATACCCCATTCTGGCTCCCTGGGTGGATCGGGCGTGGAGACTTTTGAGGTCATGGAAATTGATATTCACCATATCAATCGCCTGCAGTTGGTGCGCTGCACAATGAGTTACCACGGCGCTTCTGGCATAAAACACTTCCCAACCTGATTCAGATCTTTGGGCGCCAATATCAGCAGCAAAATCTTCAGCCCCAAAAATGAGGGCTACCAATCTAGGGTCCGCGGATGAAACTGATCCTAAATTGACAACGCCTTGGGCTGATTCAATAAGCGCGATCAGGATAATTGAATCAACGGATAAATTGTTTTCATCTTCAAAAATTGAAATTTTTTCGCTGATCGATCTGATTTGGTCAGCATGGGTCACTTTCGGGATGACAATTCCATCTGGTCGGGCGGGGAGAATTTCCTGTAAATCAATTTCAACGAGTGTTGAGGCAACCGGATTTACCCTCACCAGGCGCTCTGAACGACCAAAATCCAAGGTTCGCAGTGCGTTAGATATCGTTTTCCTGGCGTTTTGCTTGCGGCTAATTGCAACACCGTCTTCCAGATCCATGCATACACAGTCCACATCCAGGGTTGTCGCTTTCCGGATTTTGTGTAAATCGTCGCCTGGCACATACAGCAGAGCACGTCTTGAGCGCATGTGACCTCCAATCAGCAAGAAGAAATTCCCTTAAGATGACGGAGTAATTGAGTCTGGCGATGGTTCCTGGTCTCTGAGAGATCGAGCACGTGCTCGTTCAGCGATTTTAGCTAAAGCAATACCTAGGAAATATAGAACAATCATAGGACCCATGACGAGGGCCATGTTTACGGGATCAATGGTCGGTGTAATCATTGCTGAGAGCACAGCGATAATCACTATCGCTAACCGCCAATTATCGCTTAACACCTTGGCTTTGATGAGACCAACTCTTGCCAGTACATAAATGATCAGTGGAAATTGAAATGCAATCCCTAGCCAAAACATGATTGAGGTGACAAAGCGAATATAAGAAGATGGACGAATTTGGCTGGTTATGCCGCCGAAGTTGATTAAAAACGGGACCGCTTGAGGTAATAATACAAAAAATGCAAATGCCATCCCCCCCAGAAAAAATAACACCGCGACTGGAATAGCGTACAAACCAAAAACTCGTGAATCTCTACTCAAACCCGGGGCAATGAACAACCATATTTCAAGAATCAAATAAGGAAGCGTGACTGCGAAAGCTGTCATTAAAGAAACGCGCATGAAGGTGCCGATTGGTTCGGTGGGATCAATGGCAACCAATTCTTCAATTCCTCCCACTGAGTAAGCAAGGAGATCTATTATTTGAGATGCAAAAGCAAATGCCACGATGGTCGCCATCGCCATAACAATAGCAGCCCTGGTTAAATGTTTTCGGAGGGCATTCACATGAACCAATAAACTTTCAGGATTATTCATCGCTTTCCCAAGTGAATCCCCCAATGGTGTGTCTTCTGGCTCATCAGACAGGAAAGATTTGATCTCTGCGAACATGGTTCGGAGCCAGCGGAAAGGGAGCAGGATTAGATTCCTAATTGTTCGCAATAGGAGCCGCATCAATCAGCCTGTTCTTGATCTTCTAGTGGTTCTTTGTTTTGAGAGGATTCGTCTGCTGGTTGAACTTCCTCAATTGGTTGGACTTCCTCTGACGGTTGGGATTCATCAGTTGGTTGGCTGCCGATCGTCGGTGGCGTTGTCCAGCTATTAATATCTGCCTGCCACTTGGATAAGTCTTTGTTCAAAGAAGGGGGGATAGCTTTTTTGGTTGCATCCTGAATCTCACGCAAATCATCTTCCAGGCCTGCGTCACGAATTAATTTGTTAGGTAAATTACGTAATTCAGTGGACGTGCGGGTGACCGCGTGCCAAGTTGGGGAGGTAACGATCTGGCGTAGAAACTTGCCGATCGTACGACCGGATTTGACCATATCCGAAGGTCCTAAGACGATTAATGCAATAATCAAAATTAAGACCAATTCTAAAGGACCAATACCGAGAATATCCATAATAATTAGATTGGGTTTTGCAAATGGTGGAGCGATTGTCGAATCTCATTTTGCCGGGGAGCTAAACTACCCAAAACACCATTAATAAACCGGGGAGAGCTATCTGATCCAAACATTTTTGCGAGTTCAACTGCTTCATTGATGGCAACTTTGATGGGGATGTTTTCGCTGACAGCAAACTCCCATAAAGCAATACGCAAGATATTGCGGTCGATCGTCGCAACCTGTTCGAGCGGCCATTCAGGAGCATGCTCAGCAATGAATTGATCTAAATCGTTTCTGATCGGCCAAACACCTGCAACAATCTGACTGATAAAATCTGCCATGTTCTGATCAATCTCATGAGCAGATAAGCGATTATGAACCACCAGCAAGGGAGGGTGATCGACCATATCTATTTCATAAAGTGCTTGCAGAGCGACGGCGCGTGCCCTGGTTCGAGCTTTCATAAATTCTCAGAAACCTCGGGAACATCAGGATAATCGATATCTTCAATATGGACATTAACTATCCCCACTTGCATACCAATCATTTCTGTGATCGCGCGAGCTACAGCAATTTGAATGTTGCGGCCTACTTCGCGGATATTGACCTCCGGCTCAAGTATGACATACAGGTCGGTATAAACCAAGTCATCCACAACTTCAATATGCAATCCATCTTGTTCTTGGCGGTGGAGCAGCATAGTTTTAAATCGCCTGGATGGGACAGTGCTCATTCGACTGACGCCAGGGACTTCCAATGTGGTCAATCTGGCGATAGTCAATATGACATCAATTGATATGGTTGTTTTGCCAGGTGTAATAGATTGGTCAGACATATGCCTCCGGAAACTACATCATTGTCATTCCACCATCAATCCCCAGAACCTGCCCAGTTATGTATGCAGCTTGATCTGAGGCTAGAAAGGCAACCGCATCAGCGATTTCTTGAGATTCTCCTTTTCGTCCCAAGGGAACCATCGATAAAATCGCTTGTTTAGCTTCCTCGGGTACACCAGTCCAGATATCTGTCTCCACATAACCAGCAGCAATGGCATTGACGGTAATTTTGCGTGAACCGACTTCACGTGCCAAGGCTTTCGTGAATCCAATTTGACCTGCTTTGGAGGCGGAATAATTAGTTTGTCCGGGATTGCCCATCTGCCCAGCAATAGAGGTGATGTTTATGATGCGCCCATAGCGTTTCCGCATCATATGGCGAACCGCTGCCTTTGAGCAATTGAATGTACTCTTAAGGTTGGTATCCTGGACAATATCCCAATCTTCTTCACTCATCATCATGATTAATTTATCACGGGTAATTCCAGCATTGTTTACCAGGATATCGAGACCTTCAAAGGTGTCTGTTGTGAATTTGATTAATTCTTGAGCGGCTTGGAAATCAGACACATCTGCCTGATGAGCATGCGCCTGACCCCCAGCAGACTTAATTTCGGCAACAACTTCGTCTGCAGCTGCAGCAGAACTAAGGTAGTTGACAACAACCGCAGCGCCTCTCAGGGCCAGCTCCTTGGCGATTGCGCGTCCGATTCCACGCGAAGAACCAGTGATAACAGCGATTTTTCCTTCCAGGGAGATTCTAGAGGGCAGGGACATTCATAACTCCTGTTACCGATGATTTGATAATTATACCGTAATCAAATATTTTGAATGGTGGAGAAAATTCAATGAATTAATATCATGGATGGTCTAAAGCGCGGATATTTTGTTAAAATCTTCTGAAGTGCCGATGGAATATCCGTGGACCGTGCGGTCAATTCGTTTAAGTAATCCAGTTAATACCGAATTATTCCCGATTTCGATGAAAGTTGTGACACCGATGGATAGCAGATATTGAATCGTTTCAGTCCATCTTACCCGAGAGTTTAATTGAGATTGTAAATCAGTTTGGATTTCAGCGACACTGAGCAATGGTCTGGCGTTGACATTTCCAATGATGGGAATGGTTGGTTCTATAATGTTCGACGAACTAACCGCTATTGTGAATTGATCCTGAGCATAAACCATCAATGGAGAATGGGCTGCAATACTGACCGCCAATCGTACAACACGACGAGCGCCAGCATCCTTCGCAGATATCATCGCTCGTTCCAGCGCAGGGGTGGAGCCAGAAATCACAACCTGCCCAGGGCAATTATCGTTTGCGATCTGAACAATTTCGGATCCCTGGCTGGCAGAGGAGCAGATCTCATCGAGGGAAAGGATATCGAGGCCCAAGATGGCTGCCATTCCACCGGGTGATTTTTCGCCAGCTTCCTTCATCAGTTCACCACGCCTGCGGACGAGCTGCAGACCTTCAGAAAAAGTCAATGACCCACAGGCGATCAAGGCACTTAATTCACCCATGGAGTGCCCTGCAACTGCAGCGGGCTGGAGATTGGGGAATTGATCTTGAAGGACTCGCAGTGTGGCGATGGAATGGACCAGGAGTGCGGGTTGAGTATTGATGGTGTCATCCAGGGTTTCCTGTGGACCTTGCCAGGCAACCTTTGACAATGCAAAGCCGAGGGAATGATCAGCTTCCTGGAAGGTATTTTCCGCAAGCGGGGAGTCAGCGGCCAGTTGTTGACCCATGCCAATGGATTGTGAACCCTGGCCAGGGAACAAGTAAGCGATTTTATATTTTGATGTTGGCATTCTTTGGTGGGAAAAGACAGACGGGCCGTGTGGTTCCTGGCCCGTCATGTTCCTTAATTTTGTTCGACTTCGATTATCTCGCGTCCTTGGTAGAAACCACAATTTTCGCAGACATGATGTGGGAGGCGTGACTCGCCACAATTAGAGCACTGCACAAGATTTCTGCTCTTCAGAGCGTGGTGTGACCGGCGACGATTTCGGCGACCGGTTGAAGTTTTCTTTTTTGGTAGTGGTGTCATTACCGAACTCTCCTGAGTATCAAAAAATCACAGCAATGCCTGCCCTAAGGCAGGCACAGAAGATTATACGTGCCTGAAGGATAGATGTCAAGTCTGAGTTACTCCTACCTGACTGCGCAAGTAGGCTTCAATGAATCCATCTAAATCGCCATCGAGTACTGCCTGGGTATTGCCAGTTTCGAATTCCAAGCGGTGGTCCTTGACCATTTGATAGGGGTGAAGTACGTAGGATCGAATTTGGCTGCCCCACTCAGCTTTCTGATATTCTCCACGTAATTGTGCCATCTTTTCTTCCTGTTCCTGCTGTTTTAATTCTAACAATCTGGAACGTAAAACCGTCATCGCATTTTGTTTGTTCTGCAATTGGGATCGTTCGTTTTGACAGGTGACGACGATCCCGGTCGGGTGGTGGGTAATGCGAATTGCCGTATCATTCTTTTGGACATTTTGTCCACCAGCACCAGATGAACGGAAGACATCGATTCGTAAATCGTCGAGATTGATATCTACTTGCGAGTTATCCTCAACCTGTGGCAGGATTTCGACCATTGCGAAGGAGGTATGCCTGCGGTGAGCTGAATCGAATGGCGATAATCTTACCAGGCGGTGAACCCCTTTTTCTGAGCGCAAATATCCGTAAGCGTACCGTCCGGAGATGGAGATCGTGACGCTTTTAATGCCGGCTTCTTCACCGAAAGTTGTATCAAGAATGTTGGTTTGGTAACCCTTGCGCTCTGCCCAGCGCAAGTACATCCTCTGCAGCATTTCAGCCCAATCCTGGGAATCAGTCCCCCCCGCACCGGCATGAATGGCGAGCAGTGCATCACCACGATCATATCGACCCGAGAGCATTGCCTCGAATTCACGCTTGGCTACATCATCTTCAAATAGTAAAGTCTCGCTCTCAAGATCGGATTGGATGCTTTCATCCCCCAACTGAGCTAATTCCAGGGTATCGGAAATGTTTTCCCGCAGAATTTGCCACTCCTCAACCTCTTCTTTAAGATTTGATATCTCCCTCATTAATCGCTGTGCATTATCAGGATCCTGCCACAATTCGGGGTCTTCAGTTAGTTTCTGCAGGTTTACTAATCGTTCTTCTTTGGAAGCTAAGTCAAAGACGCTCCAACAAATTATTGTATGTTTGTTGTACTGTGTTCAATCGATCAATTAATTCTTGCATTGCACTTATTCCTCCTGCGCGAGAATGCCCTCAATGAAAAGGTCAGGATCAAAAGGTTGCAGATCGTCTGGTGATTCTCCCAAACCGGCGAAGATAATTGGCAACCCCAGTTCTTTTTGGATCGCAAATGCCATCCCTCCCCGAGCGGACGAATCTAATTTTGCTAGGATAATACCAGTAACGTTTACTGCTTCATTGAAGGCATGCGCTTGTGGTAAAGCATTTTGACCAGTGGTAGCATCCATTACCAACCAGACATGGTGCGGAGCACCTTCTTGAGCTTTCCCAATAACACGGTGGATTTTTTTCAGCTCCTCCATGAGATTGAAGCGGGTATGCAGTCTGCCAGCAGTGTCAATGATTGCCACGTCAGAACCGCGGGCAATTGAAGATTTGACGGTGTCATAAGCTACTGCACCAGGGTCTCCATTTTGTTGACCAGCAATAACGGGGATATCCAGGCGCTCTCCCCATATCTGCAGCTGGTCTACCGCAGCAGCACGGTAAGTATCTGCTGCACCAAAGATGATTTCTTTTCCCTGATCTGAGAACCGTTTCCCGAGTTTAGCGATGGTTGTGGTTTTTCCTGAGCCATTAACACCGACGATGAGAATGACGGTTGGGATGGTGGAAAACTCTATGGGAGGTGGGGTATCTAACTTGTGGCGCAGCTCTTTCATTATAATTGCGTTCAACTCACTTGTTTTAGTGATGCCTTCGTTGCGCTCACGTTCCCAGATCACCTCGAGCAGCGATTCACTGGTTTCGATACCTAAATCTGCCTTAATCAGCAGCGCTTCCAGATCTTCATAAGTCTCATCCGATATTTCGGAGGCACCAAACAAAGCTGAAATCTGGCCAAATGTGGCTTTGCTGGTTTTCGCCAACCCGGTTCTCCACTGATTGATAAGATTGCTCATGGCGGCGTATTATATCATGGGGGGAAATGAATTTCGCAGTAATAAATGCGTGGGAATCTCATCATAAAATGTATATTTGGGCAGTAATCCAGCATATTGAGAAGATTATTTACAAACCATAAGAAAAATGGATCAACAATCCAATTCTTGATGCTATAATCTCTACCTATGAATTCAAAATTAACCCATATCGATCAAACTGGTAGAGCACGCATGGTGGATGTCAGCGGTAAACCCGACACTAATAGGATTGCGATTGCCAAAGGGGAAATTGTGATGCTTCCCAGTACTCTGAAACTGATAACAGCTGGTTCAGCTGCCAAAGGGGATGTATTGGGAACAGCCCAGGTGGCAGGTGTTATGGCGGCGAAGAGAACCGCGGAGTTGATCCCTTTATGCCATCCTCTGCCATTAAACCAGATCGCAATTGAATTTAATATTGATGAAAACCTACCAGGGGTTGAGATCACCGCAATTGCAAAAACATTTGGAAAGACAGGTGTTGAGATGGAAGCCCTGACTGCCGTATCAGTCGCAGCTCTGACGATCTATGATATGGTGAAGTCTGCTGAAAAAACCATGCGGATTCAAAATATCCGTCTGGTCGAGAAGCGAGGCGGGCGCAGTGGTTTGGTGATTAACGAATGAGTGAAATCCAGCAGATACGAATCTCCATCTTGTTTTTCGCAAACCTTCGTGAAATTGCAGGAACGAAAGAAATTACTCTGGAAATTCCACCAGGTTCTAGTGTGGCAGAACTAAAAAAACTGGTTGCAGAAATCTACCCTCTATTAGCACCTCATCTGGAAACAACATTGATTTCAGTTAATAAGGAGTATGGCTTTAATGAAGATGTCATTCCAGATAATGCAGAAGTTGCATTTTTTCCACCAGTTAGCGGTGGGAATGAGAGAGACGAAGATCTGCCCACTCATCTGGCTGTTCAGCAGGATGAACTTGACCTGAACAAAATGCTTCAGCAAATCACTACGACCAGAACAGGAGCTGCTTGTATCTTTACTGGTATGGTCAGGGCAATTACTGAGCAGAACGATCCTCATAAGACGGAATACTTGGTATACCAAGCTTATCAAGAAATGGCAGAAGAACAACTTCAAAAGGTGGCGGATGAGATACGTGCACATTGGCCTTCAGTGGAAGGGATCGCAATTGTCCAGCGAATTGGACATCTGGATGCAGGTATGCCAACTGTCGCAATAGCTTGCAGTGCCGGGCATAGGGATAGCGGTGTGTTTGAAGCTGCCCGCTACGGGATCGACCGGTTAAAACAGATCGTCCCTGTTTGGAAAAAGGAAGTGGGTCCGGATGATGAAGTTTGGATCGAAGGTGAATATTTTCCACATCCAGGCGAATAAAGGTCTTACTGATGAAGATTCACTGCACCCAATGCCAATTTGAGCCAAATATCCAGTCAAGTCCCTATTGCTGCCCCGTTTGTGGGGGCTTTTTTGATTATATAAGCAGTCTTGAGTATGATGCAGTTGGAATAAATCACGAGCAGCCTGGAATTTGGCGGTATAGAACAGCATTCGGTCTCCCAGAACAGGTAATACCGATCAGTTTGGGTGAAGGCAATAC
>JALHTN010000227.1 GCA_022865865.1 Anaerolineales bacterium | reverse complement strand
GTGCTTGGTATGAGAACGCTCCAAAATCTGATTGATGTGATGGTGATTGTTTCCTGAAGATCATTATATCCTATGGTAGGAGAGTACCCTGAATAAGCAGATTCTTAGGTTGGAAATTTTGAGGAGGTTGTGGACTCTCAAGCAGACCGATGTCAGGAGGGATAAAAAGCGCGCTAATTGCTTCCAAGAGGATACTAATTTCAAGGATTTAGCGCGATAAGGTATGCTTGAATGTGATATAGATTCCTAACCAGGCGATTTTGAGCCAGGTGGAGATTTTTCTGCGTTCCTCATATTCGCTGCGCAGCTGGTAATCATCTTTCTCAACCGTGTCCAATACGCTCTCAAAGCGGGTGCAATACCAATAGCCTGCAATCTTGGTTCGCAAAACATCCAGTTCATCTAGATATAGTTTGCCAAGGCGGAAGTTATCCCGGGCCAGCTGCACCCGATTTCGTACCCAGGTCCGGTAAGCATTGCTGCCTACATCATCATGGGTAATGTGGTGGGTATCCAAGTATTCATCCGGAATGTTGATGAACCCATCCTGCGTGTCTGGCAGCATGTCACGGAGCAAGTGGGTGATATGGGCGGCGATAGCGGCTGAATATTTGTGTTCGCCAGAAGGATATAAATGACCATTACCAATGAAATATTGGAGACCATCGGTAACAGATTTGGCTAAAGATTCCAAATACCAGGAGAGCTCAGCTTCATTGATCAAACGACCTTTTCGATTGGCGTCGAATTCAATAATGGCGAACATGTTGCGGATAAAGGACTGCAACCCGCTGTCATCCCCACGATCGTTTTCGATCAGATCGGCGAGTATATTCTCTTCGGGAGTTAAATCGAATGGTTTCTTTTTCTCATAAAGAGAATCAATTAATTCCTTTTGCCGCTGAGTGAAAGTAATCCGTTCACCATCTGTTTTTGCAGTGATATCAATAATGTCATCGATCCAGCGGAAATACGCATATGCCCGGTAGAAATCTTCTACTAGGTCCTTATCGACTATTAAGCGGGCAGTGTAATATGTCTGCTTACTCCCAGTCCAGGTTATCGATTGGGCGAGCTCCGCACTGGATTTCTTCATCCTCATAACTTTGAAATGATTATCCTATTTCACTCACCTCACTTCCAATGAATGTTTTTGCGGGAGCGAATGTGAGGCGGTGTGGTAAACGAGGTATTTTTACCTCATTAAAAATCCTCTCGGAGGTTAGCTTCGCAGATAAAAGAACCAAGGGCAGTCCATTCCCAGGATGCGTGCTGCCACCCGCGAAGTATAGGTTTTGGTATTGGCGATGCCTGTTATGCGTTCGTAAATAACCTACCTGCAGTAAGTTATGATTGAGGCTGCCGGATGCGGCTCCTTTGGCAAGATTATACATGTTTTGCCAGGTGAGTGGAGTGTCTGCCAATCTTGTGGGGAGACATCATCAATCCGGCCAGCTGGTACGAGAGCCATAATAGTATCATGACCGGTTTGCCGACTTCAAGCCTTTATATCGGGCGGAACCCCAGGATCAGTTGCAATCACCTGTAAGATCTGCCCTACACCGATCTCTTTGATAGCTAAGGATGTCTTGACAATTGGAAGAGAGCAGAGCAAGCAAGCTGAATCTAAAAATTTGTCTGCTTTGAGGGAGGTCATTATTCAATTCTCCTCATTGACACGCAAAGCGGACTGATGATAATTTCCTGCGCACCAGAGCTTTCTTGTGTGATTATTTTGCAAACTGGTTATTCATTTTCGCCTTGTTCAATAGCATTCGATTCTTTGCATGCCATGAATATATAAAGCAACATTGGGAGATGTCATCTCCGTAGAAAGGAAAGGGCCCAGCTCATTTTCCGAATTCGGAAATATTAGATGAGCGGACCCTATAACCCGGTTGCCGGTGAAGAAAATCCGGATGATCAATAATGGTGCCTACAGATGCATCATATGGTCGCACCCGAATATCCAATGACAAATGGGTAAAACATCATTGAACGTACAGGCGAAGAGAAAAAGAGCGATCACACCCACGAGCGAAAAAATGATGACCTTATTATATTTTTCCATTATTGCGAATACTGCGGTCATTTCAAGCCTCCTCTGATCTAGAAAAATGGTAGGGTTTGTTTGTCCTTTCAAATATACAAATTAACATGGTGAGATGTCTTCACCACATATGGTGGTTAATGTGGTGATTTGATGCCCCTTCTCAGTCATTAGGAATACAAAAAAGGATGTGCAGAAGGGTATTCAGTCACATCCTTTTTGGGTTGTTCGTATATTTTTAGCGAATGCTCACGGCATTTAAGTTATCACCCTTGGCATATCCTCGGACTTTAAACTCTTCGTTTCATTCACCCTGTGGCTACTCACTTTACTTCAGTTAAGTGCCAACGGCGATAGGCAAGCAATATCAGTAAGAGAATAAATTGAATCAATGTGGTGGTAAGTGCTGAAAACTGAGATATGTAAAAGTACAGGGTCTGCAAGGCGATTAGCGAAAGGAGAAAACCAAATACTGCGAATTGCAAACCGCGCTCTACATTTCCTGTATGCCAGGCGATGACCGCGAGTATCATCAAGGCGCCAATCACGACCTGGATAACTATTAGGGCTCCTCGCCACTGGACTACCTGGCTGTCGATGTTTGCGCCCCCTTGAACTAATACTGAGATAAAGACAATCACAAAAATTATCCACAGGAACAGGATTATTGAAATAATGGTGCGATGTAAACTGCGACCAACGCGGTGACCTATTTCATCCACACCCAAGGCGATTCGTTTCCAGAAATCTGGTTCTGCTGAAGATAGATGACTTTTTTCCTGCTGCAAATAGGAGATGATCGCGTCTGCCAGGGACGAAATCTCCAACTGCTCCGATCCCCTGGCAATGGCTAACTGAGCCTCGATGCGGGCTGCCTCTTCCTAATCCAGATCTCCGTCTAATGCGTCTTGCAGCCCTTCAAGGACATAGTACATAGCTTTGCGAGGATTTTCCTGGCGCGGCCGGCGAAAGTAGAGATATACAAGAATAGTAAGGAGAAAGAAGCTATAGATAAGGGAGAGAGCGGATGGGAAGAAGTAGTCGTTGGTTTGGGTGATGAATTTGCCCACCTCGTCGATGAAAAGCCCAAAACCAATCCCTCCCAGCAAGGCGCTGACCTGGATAACCCAGCGGTTTGCCAATCCTAGGGGTAACAACATGGCGACAAAGAGCAACAACCCACCCCAAAGCGCGTGGGCGATATGCAGCACACTGTTGCCGATCTGGGGGTAACCGGTCAACTGAAGGAAGACACGGGTGAAAATGACCGTGACAGCGAATGCAACCAGGGAGATCAGCAGATAATTTTCGGCGTGATCACGTCTGACTGCTGAGCGGTCCTTTCTCTGTTTATTGTTCATGATTATCATTTGCATCCTATCTCATGTTTGTTGCCTTGCTGATCCAATGCCCTACATCGCTCTAATACTGATTGGCAAAGACCTCCAAATCAGCGCTCATTCGGATGATGGTATCATCCCTTATTGAAAGCAAATTAGGAAATGGCCGAAGTGACATAATAAATAATCGAAGCCGAGCGACCATCAATAAGGTAATGTGCTACATAGCTGGGTAACAAGCTCCTGGATTTCATGTACATGATTCCAAATATCCACACAAAAAGGGTTTGAATGAGAAGCAAAACGAGGGCGTTGATCATGTTTTCACCGTACCGATACCACTGCTGCCCGAAGAGATTAACACTGGTGTGCATTAACCCAAACAAGATCCCAGAAAAGAACCAGGCTTTATTTTGTCCTAATGCCCTTTCGAGCTTGCCTTGGATCACGCCCCGAAAGAAAAACTCTTCAGTGAATGCTGGCTGGTAGAGACTCATGAGCACAAACCACGCTGTCAGCGGTTTGAAACCAGGCTCGAAGAAACCCACGACCCCTATCAAAGCCATAACACCAATCGAAAAAATCGTCACGGAGCGCGACCCGGGCATGCTAAAACCCAGATCCTTTGCAGTCCATTTATTCATGCGCAGAACGAGAAATAATGGTATCAAGACTCAAAAAGGGGATAGCGCCAGATTTGTGGTTGCCACTACTTTAAACGTGGGAGCGACCAACTCGCTCTGTGGAATTATCAAGACAGCTATGGTTACGGCAATTACCAGGATTGCCCACAGTCTGAGGGCTTGCCATATTTCTCTTCTTCGATCTGCGCTTTTTGGCAAAGGGGTTGGGTATTTGCCGATCGCGAAGTGCAAAAGAAGGAAGATTCCGAGAGTAAGTCCCATTTGGATGAAAAAAACATTGGTAGCCTCGTTTTCTGTAATTCGGGTTAAGGAAAGCGAATTCTCGGTCAATGGACTTGCTGTCAAATTATTATTTTCGATTATCAGCATGGTAGACGCTCTACTAATCATTCTAAACGTGAATCCTGGCAATTTCTTGTCAGGATTCACGTTTTATTGGTTTAATCACACCCTGACCATGGGAAGCTAAACAGCGGATTGCTCACTGCAATGAAGACGATCATTCCGGAGAGCACCCCCGAGATAGCAGAGCTAGCCTTCGTCTGCACTCCCTTCAATGCGGCTACCGAAAAGAGTGTCACTGCCAGTGGTACCATATTGCAAGTCTTTGAATAGCCACCCAGCGCGGTGTGCCAGATCGTGTTTATTGGCGCTTCACGCACGCAGTGAGGTGTGAGTCCCAAGATGATCATCCAGGGTGAAGCCAACAATTAGCGTTTGTACCTCAAAAGGTTTCAGATCGGTTTGTGCTAGCGTGGTAGTCATTTCCCTTTTCTTTCTTATTGGTTGATTGATACGTTGCGATTAATGTGTTCTATTCTTCAACTTTCGGAGACCCGCAATGAGATCCCATCATCTGGGACATAACCTTAAGCCATTCGTCTGGAATGCTCCCCTCACTGTTAATCTGCGACATCATCTCTTCGCAGTCGCACCCTTCCGAATGTCCCGACATCATCTTTTCCATCATCGCCATACAGGCAGTCATATCAAAAGCAGGCTGATCTCTTTGGTTTGTTTTTTGTTCGGCTGTCATTTCTTGTATC
>JALHTN010000022.1 GCA_022865865.1 Anaerolineales bacterium | reverse complement strand
TGCCTTGAGCAAAGAAACTGGGGATATACTACTCGAAGCCCTTTCAATGCGACGTCTAGCAATTGCCTATGTAAATCAATACCAATACTCTCAAGCTCTGCCGATCGCGGAAAGAGCTCTGCGTTTGTTTCGCGAGATTGGAGACATCCCGAATGAGGTGCATGCCCTGAATGTTCTTGCCATTATTAAGAATAGACTAGGGCAGATTGATGAGGCAGAAGCAGATTATCTGGAGGCATTAAAGATCGCGGAATCCATCAGTAATGATGTCGGGATCAGATGGCTGATCTGGAATTTATCAGATATTTACAATTGGATTAAGGGGGACTATACAAAAATACTGGTAATTATCGAGGACCAGGAAGGAAAAGCGCGCAAGAATGAGAATGAATCCCTGATCATTTATCTCAAACTGCTGAAAGTAGCCCAGCTAATTAATTTGGGGAAATACGAGACAGCATTATCCCTGTGCGAAGTTAGCCTGCCATTTATAAATGATTTGGATGAATTGACCCATGGTTGGACCTTGAGCCGTATGGCACTCCTTTACGCAGAATTGGGCAGGTTCGATCAGGCTAACCGGTATTTGGATGAAGCTGGGGAACTTAGATCTTTGAACCAAAACCCATTTGTGCGTGCTTATTTGAAGGTTATTGCTTCGTGGACAATGTTAATCGCGGGGGATGGATCGAATATACGATGGGGAATGGAAAAAATTGAAAGTGAGATTTCCTTCTTGCGTGAGAGAGCTGACAAAGTTGATTTGGGAGATGCAATGTATACAAAAGCTGTAATGCACCTGGCATTATTGGGGGAAGATCAACCTCAAGCTGAGATAGCCCTGGATAGCATCGAAGAGGCACTGGAATGCTACCAGTTCGAACCGAGCAGGCTAATAATGCCAGAACAATTACACTTCCAACATTCACGTGCCTTGCGAGTAAATGGACGGGAGCAGGAAGCGGATGAAAAACTACGCCAGGCATATGAGCGGATGATGATGGTGGCAGGGAAAATCAGCGATGATGATCTGCGGCGCAGCTACCTGGAGAATGTACGCGATAATCGGGAGATCCGGGCAGAGTACCTTGAAAGGATTGGAGATTGATAGATTAGAAATATGCTTAGATCTAATTAATTGTCGATAGAAATTTCTAAAGTAGTGAATTTTTCTTGATTTGTTTGGATTTCAACAATATGGGAAAATATGGTAATATTTATCGAAATTAACTCTAAAAGGGGTGCGATGATACTCCCGGGGAGCGAAGATTAACTCTTTATACGAATGGATCAGGTTTCTGCATATAGTAGCGGCGATCACCTTCATGTTAGCACACGGCACCTCGATCACCATTTCCTTTCGCCTGAAGCAAGAGCAGGATTTGAATAAGATCAAAACCATGTTGGATCTGTCGGGAACGATGTGGGTGGCGATGATACTCTCGCTGCTGGTGGCGGGGATCGCGGGAATCATTCTAGGCTTTATGCTCAGCTGGTGGTCCCAATGGTGGATCTGGGTTTCAATCGTGCTGCTGGTGGTGATCACGGTCTGGATGTTCACAATCGGCCAGGGCACATATCACCAGCTGCGAAAGACGCTTGGGATGCCTTTCCAGGCTGGAACCAAGGAGATGCCTGCCCAAGAACCTGCTCCAATTGAAGAGAGCTATGCGCTGATCGCCAAAACGCGTCCGCATTTGATGCTGCTGGTGGGTTACGGGGGGTTTGTGGTCATTATCTGGTTGATGATGTTTAAGCCTTTTTGATCATAAAGAATAATTCAAGTGTTCTATCAATTCCCCAGGTCAATCGCCCGGGGAATTTTTATGCACTGGATAAATATAATGAGGTCAAAAAAAGTTTTATTTGACACGAGAACCAAATTGAAGGCATTTT
>JALHTN010000226.1 GCA_022865865.1 Anaerolineales bacterium | reverse complement strand
GGGGGTCCAGCCAAATCTAACAAATCGAATCTGAGCTGAAAGTCGCTACCTGCAGAACGGGAATATCCAGCAATGAAGTCGCCTTCGGTATTTCGTTGGTCATTATGGGAAAGCATGCGCAGATCAGTATAATCCCAGCCTGCTCCGGGATCATTACGCTCTTGAGGAACGCATGCGACAACCAGGCAGGCACTCAGGAGAAGGATTATTCTAATCGGGTTGTAAAGCGCGAAACGCAATTGGTGGAGGCCTAGCTGCAAGGAATGAACCAAATTGGTTGAGATTAGCAAAAGCCTTTCACGATTGTTAGGTAATTCCAAAAGCTCTTGTGGTAGCATTATGCGTGCAGAAGGCGTGGGTGGGAACCGGAAATGGTTTTCCAGATATAGAACAAAGAATTGAATCGCTCGGTCATCATAAATTGTTCAATTCGCATAGTTAAGGACTTCGATAAAGGCAAACCCGTTGCGAGGCGGGGACGCAAAACCAAGGGTCTCAGCGATGTCGCCAGGTGATTATAAGGCGAAAATCTTGTAGAGAGAAGGTTCAAATCTGCATCGACTGAGATAGCCTGGTTGCCGAAAAGTCTACTCGAAAATTCACCATCATTCGAGGTAGACTAGTTCTGATTTGGTAAAGCGGGCGGGAAGGAAACGGGTAATAGGAGCCAGCCCGATTATCAATCGAGGTGATCGTATGGACCCGAAGTGCTTATCACGCAGCATAATTGTGATCCCAATCATAATCCTTGCGATTATTTTGGCTGGTTGCAATGGAGATGGTGATGATATCTTCGGTGACCGGGGAGCGAACAGCTGGTCATACCGCTTGTTTTCATGGGATTCGAAAGTCGAGGCTGGACAGGCAGGAAAGTTGTTACCTGGAACCTATCCTGTTGATCCCTTGTTCTTTGACTTTTACCAGGCAATGGGTGGTGAAGAGACGCTGGGACCCGTTATTTCACGCTCAGAGCGATTAAATAGCCAGACTCAACAATATACAGAATCCAGCTTGATGGTCTTTGATCCCCTTGAACCAATGAGCACGCGCTTTGGGCTCGCTCCGTTAGGGGTATCACTGGGTGTTGCTGAGAGAGACTTACTCGGTAAGGCTTATAACGATGGGCGCATCATCAATGGGCGCCTGGTGATCGCAGACTTTCTTGAGGTTTATGAAGATCTTGGCGGGGCTCGCTTCGTTGGCCAGCCGATCTCCGAAGCGCTTTTCAACGCTGAAAAACAACGGGTAGAACAATACTTCGAAAACCTGGGTTTTTACCAGCTTGATGGTCAGAGCAAAATTCATTTCATGCCGTACGGCGCTTATGCTTGTGATCGCAATTGCCGCAATCAAGATCCAGTTGCTGGGATTCCGAGCAGGCAACCCATCTTGCCGGAACCCTTTTTGAAGAAAACGCTGGGGTTGGGACTGCCATTTGTTGGAAAACCGCTGACTGGGCTGCACCTCGCGCCAGATGGGAAACAGGAAGTGATATTTGAAAATCTGGTTTTGGTAGCAAATGTTGAGTCACCGGATCAGGTTGGGATAAGACCAATTGCAGAAACCATCAGCAAACACGCCCGAACCCTAGCATTTCCCCAGGAATCTGAATTGAATGTGTTTTACGAGATTGAAGATGGCATGGGCTACAATGTGCCCATATATTTTGTTGATTACCTGGATTTATACGGTGGCATGCAGATTGCAGGACAACCGATCAGTGAGGTGTTTTCCCCAGAGCCAGGATTGTATTGGCAGTGCTTCACTAATCTTTGCCTGCAGTTCAACCTGAATGTCGAGGGTGACCTGCGCTTACAACCAGTACCTCTTGGGAGCGCCTACAAGGCTGAAGAATTTGAGCAGGTGCGGGATTTTAATGCCAGCCAGGATTTAGAGAATATCGACCTGAAGGTATGGGAGAAAGACACATTCGTATCTTCAAAGGGGGTTCAAGAAATCCACACTGCGATTTATGAAGATGGAAAGCCGTTGAAGAATTTTGAACCGCTGCTGATCGCAACCATGCCTGACGGCAGCCAACACAAAGCATATTTCCAGCCGAGTGATGAAAACGGATGCAGTTCTATCGTACTCGCTCCGATTGAAGCGCCTAATGGTACTTTGATTGCCTATCAGGTTTGTTTATTTGGAATAGATGGGCAGCAAACTTGTGTGGGGGATAATTATTTGATCTGGGACGCGGAATAAAAAATTTATCGAATAGAAGAATTGACAATTAAAGTGGATTTGATAGTGAGTTATTATGCGCTATTCAAATCCCTTTTTAATTGTGGATAAATTGGTCGAAAAAATATTCTAAGAAATAGATTATTCATCAATTCTTAGCGTGATACTGCCATTTTGATCACTTTCCCCCTGTCATCAATCGTGAGACGAGCAAAATGATGGTGAATGTGAACCGGACCGGATGGAGAGATAGATTTCTCCACATGCTTGCTCAGGGTGATGACATTGTGCTCCGCATTGCGACCCGCTTTTGATTTTGCACCCTGGGTGGATGTTGGGCAGGTATGCCCCTTGCCAGCACAAGTAGCGTGGCTGCGGGAATAGCTGACATTGGCATCTCTCATTCCGGGTAGATACTCTTCAACGATGGTTTTAACTTGAGCCAGCGTTTTGCTGGGTATGGGGGGATTATCCTGAAGGGGGTGAGGCGGGTTGCTGACCTCAGTACTGCAGTTGCCATGACGATCGCAAACAGTGTTTACATTTGCTGGGGCATTTATGGAACGCATAATGAGTTTTGAATCAGCGGAATTCAAGGAGAGATGAGCTAATGGATCACCGAACAATAAGAAGGAAATCAGGGTTTTCTGATCCTCACCGTCCAAATATCCCTGGCGGTGGTGCATCTCCCGAGCGAGATGGATCTTAGCTCTACGGAGTGCCTCGCCTGCTGGGAGACCATCGCGTAAGAATTTCCAAAATGCGTGTCCTAGTAAATCGGCTGCGATCAGGGGAGTCGTAATTGAACCATACGATGTGCAAGTAGAACCAACTACTGTCTGGCTTCCTGAGGTAAGAAATTTGAGTGCCAATGCTTCTTCGACATCTTTATCAGTAATGTGGGCACCATAACAGGCTTCGCTGAAGACAACTTGCGGTGCCTGCCCGCTGTTCTTGATATCTTGAGGACGGAGTGCAATCGGATAATCCGGTAATTCGGTAGGTTCGCTGGGATCGCGCTGCCCATACCAATTGCTCGAGTCTTGCAGACCATGAAGATTAAAATACCCCAACCGAACAGAAGGCGATAAGCCGGTTTTGGTATTGTGGATCTCTTCACTTTCAGCCTGAACTGGAGGAGAAATGAACAATGTGTGTGGAGCGCCAATAGGGCGGAATACAGATAAAGAAGCTCTGCGCCAAATCGCGGCTGTGTATCCCCAGCTCGATTTCTTACTATTGGAAGAAAATATGCGGCTCCGTCGTATGCGGTCCAGCCAGCGCTGGAACCAGTTCCTTTTCTGCGTTACTTGGGCATGATGAGCAGCGATACTCTGAAGACCTTGAATGAGCAGGGAAGCATCTTTTTGCGAGCCGCCAGGTAATCGTCCAACTGGCCATTCGGGAACAAAGTAGTTTTCATCCCTGGTAGCATAGGGATTGTCCGAGGGGACTTCAAGATCAATATCATCGACAGGATTGGGGAGATTGTGATAGGGTACAACCTCTGGTCCGCCAACAATCAGAAGCGCCCCGATCATGGCTCCCTTGTGGGCAAGTGCGTTGTCCAAATCGATCAAAGCTAGTTTAAGTGACCATGGATCTTCGGGCGAGACGGGATTAAGGTCGAAGGCAGACATTGAAACTGGATTATCTGCGTAAACTAATACGGCACCCCAGTCAGGACGGGCAGAGATACTGCGGATGACACGGTTCATCTCCTGGTCGATTTCTGCAACCTGGTTAGCTCCATATTGTTTCTCTAGACCGGACTTGGTGGTGAAGATAACATAAATGGGATAGCGACCATCCTTTTGAGCGAAGGGTTTTTTATCCAGTTTGGCAGCTAATTTATCCAGTTCGAGCTGAACCGATCGCAGTGCTTCAGGTACTTCCTGCTGAGTGTTGGTGAGCATGCTTGCTTTTACTGCAGCTGAAATCCTCTGTTCTGGCTCTCCAAGTTGGATAATCGCCGGTGAGTTTGAGTTCTG
>JALHTN010000225.1 GCA_022865865.1 Anaerolineales bacterium | reverse complement strand
TAATTCAGCTTAGTATTATAGATACAGCGCTTGTCGACTAATGTAAGGATCTTGGCTTCTCGGTAACTTTTTGATATGGAATTCGTTTATCAATTAGGTGGTAAAAATATATCCTAATTCTGGATATGCCGTAGACGATAATTATCTTTCAAGTACACGAGTTTTGGCTCAGAAACCTAGATTTACGTTCTAATCAATAAAGTTTGATCCTTTCCTTAATTTCGTCTGAGTTCTCATGATCAATAGCATTGAAGAAAAATTAAATAGGCGAGGTATTCAATACCTCATCCTAGCTGCAATTACGTTGCTGGCAGCACTTCTCCGTTTTTATAAACTGGGAGAATGGAGCTTCTGGTACGACGAGATATTCACCTTGCGCGATGTGGCCAGGATTTTTGAATTGTCTGCTACCAACCAGCAATTCTCGCGTTGGTTGATTTATGGCGCGGTAAATCTGTTGGGGACGACTGAATTTAATGCCAGATTAGTGCCTGCTCTGGTTGGTATGCTATCTATCCCAATCCTATATTTCCCGACCAGAAAAATGTTCGGTCCACCTACAGCCTTGCTGTTTGCAGTATTTTTGGCGGTTTCTCCATGGCACCTCTACTGGTCCCAGAATGCCCGTTTCTACACCACATTGCTGCTGTTTTATACACTGGGATTATTCCTGGTCTACTTTGCGTTTGAAGAAGATAAACCCTGGTACTTGATTTTTGCCTTGCTGCTGTTTGGTCTGGCAGTTATGGAGCGATTATTTGGCGTCATGCTGGTGCCGGTTATCGCTGGTTACCTGATTACATTAAGATTGCTGCCCTTTGAAAAACCCCCGGGATTCCGGGCAAGGAATATCTGGATATTGGTTATCCCCACAGTATTGATCGGGTTGGTCGGCAGCTACCAATTTATATCTAATCCCGAAAAATGGCTGGAAGGCTTTGGTTGGATTAATAATAATCCCATCTGGATTATAGCCGGGATCACTTTCTACATTGGGATTCCATTTATCTGCATGGGGTTGGTTACGGCGGTTTATTTTTTGCTGAGTAAGAGCCGGGGTGTGCTGTTATTAACATTCGGCGCGATCCTGCCAGCTGTAGCGATCGTCTTATTATCCATATTTCAATATTCCGCCAACCGGTACGTATTTGTGACCTTAACAGCCTGGCTGATTTTATCTGCTTTGGGAGTCTGGGAGCTTTTCAAGCAGTCAAAGGGCCGCACCTGGGTGATCGTTTCTGGAGTCTTATTGATTTTGCTTGTTTTCCCAATGAGCGAGAATGTCCTATACTACCAGTACCAAAATGGCAACCGGGATGATTGGAAGAGCGCATTTGCATTAGTCGACGAGTTAAAGAAACCAGGCGATATGGTCATTGCAACCGAGCAGGGGATGGGGGATTATTACTTGGATGAAGATATCACCTATCATTATAGCTCCTTGGATTATGACAACCTGCCTGATACCGATAATCGATACTGGTTTATTGTGGACAACAATCTGGGTGACAAGTATCCAGAGTTGCTGCGCTGGGTAACGGGTAATAGCGATTTGATCGCCAATTATGATGTTAACGTCCGCGCCAGGAATTTTCAGATGAGGATTTATTTATACGATCCTGTCGTGCCTTAGGCGTTCTGTGAAATTTTAATTCCAATTGATGCATATACTATTTCTAACGCAGATCATTCCTTATCCACCTGATGCCGGTCCGAAGGTTAAGACCTGGCATGTTCTGCGCTATCTGGCAGGTAAAGGTTATCGAGTGACTCTGGCTTCCTTTGTGCGACCCGAAGAAGAAGAACATATCGCGGCTTTGAAAGAAGTATGCCAGGATGTATATACAGTTCCAATCCAGCGCTCCCGGGTTAAAGATGTGGGTTACTGGCTGCGCAGCAACCTTACTGGAAGACCTTTTCTAATCGAGAGAGATGACCTGGAAAAAATGAGGAAGTTAGTTGAGCAGATCGTTGCTCAAGATAAGGTGGATATCATACATGCTGACCAGTTAACCATGACCCAATTCGCCATGCCGAGAAATCTCTCCAAAAGCGAACCATCAGCGAATGGAAGAAACGGCAGTCAGCCTTTCCGGATATTCGATGCGCATAACGCGGTTTGGACTATCGTGGAGCGAATGAAAGAAAATGCTCCCTGGTTTCTCAAGCCCATTGCGGGTTGGGAAGCCCAGCGCATCAAACATTATGAAGGCGGGATTGTCAGCCACTTCGAGCACACCCTGGCAGTCACCGAGCCCGACCGGCTGGCCCTGGAAGATGCCGTAGCTTCCGTTTCCGATCACCCTGGTAATCACAGCGACTCGATCACCGTCGTTCCGATTGCTGTGGATACTCAGGTGCTGCAGCCAGTCCAGCGATCACCCGGTTCGAAGAACATCCTTACCCTGGGCACCCTGCATTATCCCCCCAACGCCGATGGTATCCGCTGGTTTGCGAATGAGGTTTTTCCACTGATTCAAGCCCGGGAACCAGAAGTCACTTTAACCATCATTGGAAAGAATCCCCCCGCGGATTTCTACCAGCTGCAGGATAAAAACCCGCAGGCGATCAAAATAACAGGTTACGTCGAAGATCTAACCCCTTATTTTGAGCAGGCCGCGGTGATGGTGATCGCGGTCCGAGCGGGGGGAGGCATGCGGGTTCGCATCTTAGAAGCCTTCGCACGAGGGATGCCGGTGGTGACAACGACTGTTGGCTTAGAAGGGATTGACGCTAACCCAGGGGAGCATGTGCTGGTCGAGGATACCCCGCAAGAATTTGCACAAGCCACCTTGCAGCTGCTGGCGGACCCATCTCTGGCTTCAAATTTAGCCCAGCGTGGGCGTGTGCTGGCAGAAGAAAAATATGACTGGCAGGTAGTTCTGCTGCATATGGATGCCGTGTATGAAAACCTGGCTGGTCAGAAGCTGGAAGTGGAGCGTGTGAATGTCTAAACTCCACCGGCGCATCCTCATATTAACCCTGGCTGCCTCGGTCATTGTGCGGGTGATAGCGGCAATTTACCTGGGCAATAAAGTCGAGGTCCTGCCGGGAACGTTTGACCAAGTTTCCTATCATAATCTGGCACTGAGAGTCGTTAGCGGGAACGGCTTTACCTTTGGTGAACCCTGGTGGCCGGCAACGGCAGCCGGTGCTCCTACCGCTCACTGGAGCTACCTGTACACAGGGTACCTGATCTTAATCTACAAGATTTTTGGTCTGAATCCCCTGGCGGCCAGGATCATCCAGGCAGTCATTGTCGGGCTGCTTCAGCCATACCTGGCTTACCGGATTGCCCGTTATTTATTCAACCCCGTGACTGGTTTAGCTGCCGCCATCCTGACCGCCATCTATACCTATTTTGTTTACTATTCGGCGACCTTGATGACAGAGCCTTTCTATATTGTGGCTATTCTGGCCAGCTTATGGATCGGCATGCGCATGGTCAGGAAAGAGGGTGCTGGCGATTCCGGGATTGCAAATCATGGCACGAAAGAAAACCTTTGGATGGGTCTGGGACTGGGTTTGACCCTGGGCATTGCTGTGCTGATGAGGCAGCTCTTCCTGCTGTTTATTCCCTTCCTGTTCATCTGGATCTGGTGGGCCAGCGGCAAGCGGATGTGGAGGAGTTTGTTGATTTCCGGATCCCTGATCATCTTAATGGTGCTGCCTTTCACGATCTTTAATTACCTGCGCTTCGATCGCTTTGTACTGCTCAACACCAATGCTGGTTACGCCCTGTTTTGGAGCAATCATCCCATCTACGGCACTCAATTTGTACCCATCTTGACGGACGAAATGGGATCTTACCTGGAACTGATCCCAGAAGAGCTGCTGTCTCTCGATGAAGCGGCCCTGGATCAAGAATTGCTCAAGATTGGGATCGGATTCGTCGTCCAAGATCCGCTGCGCTACCTGGCGCTCTCCATCAGCCGCATACCGCCTTACTTTGTCTTCTGGCCTTCGAGTTCTTCCAGTTTAATCAGCAACATTTCCAGGGTATCCAGCTTCGGGATCATGCTGCCTTTTATGCTCTACGGTCTTTTCCGTTCCTATATTGAGCGGGCAAAACCATTGATCACGCGGCCGTTATTTCTATTATATTTGTTTATGCTGGTTTACACCGGGATACACGTTCTTACCTGGACACTTATCCGCTACCGGATGCCGGTGGATGCCGTACTGGTCATCTTTGCTGGTTTAGCCGTTGTGGACCTGATGGAAAGAGTTCCGCTCCTGAAAAAATGGGTGAGTGCTGCGGCCTGAAAATCGAAATGTGGAGAGATTTGAGCGGATTAACTGTAATACGAATGGCATTATGACGTTATTAACTATGGGCAGATTGTAGTATTTTTGATTCATAAAGGATGGAGAAATGAAGAAGCGTATTATTTACGTGTATAAAACCTGGCCGGTATTCATCGTTCTGCTTCTTGGCGGGTTTTCGCTCACATTTAGTTCAGGCCTGGCAGCAGATTCAAACCTGGAGCAATATGAGACAGGTAATTGGACTTCAAGCGGTTACAGAGAGGTGACTGTAGGAGATTCCCAGGTCTATGAG
>JALHTN010000224.1 GCA_022865865.1 Anaerolineales bacterium | reverse complement strand
ATAAACAAGTTGATCAGGCATTGGGTATATTTAATCAAGCAGTAGAACGAGTGACATCTGGTCCCAGGGTTGAATAAGCATAGAGAAAAGGATTAGCGTTTTGGTCATGCTGGTCAATTGACCAAATCAAGACCTTTACTGTAAGGACACATGAGCTATCTAGGGGGAATACAGTGTTATCTATTGTATCCCCCAGCAATCAAAAATAATTTGGATGTTGAGAGATTTTGTTTGTCCCCTCTCAAAAAACAATGACCTTAAGGTAATTAAATTAGTAAGGATTTATCCATGGCTCTCGTGAAGGATATTTTATATCGGTTCAGGTGGTTGATCTTGAGCGGCTGCAGCCTGGTCATGTTTTCCTTGATCGTTATTCTTGGGATAGCTGTACTGGAATTGGAAACGAGCAGTGTCGCAGAGCAATCACAAACCCCACAACCTAGCCTGTACCCATCTGATAAACCAGTCGATACCGATGAATCAACTCCTTTTCAAGAAGCTACTAGCACTTTGCCTCCAATCACCGAGACAATTAAGATCGAAACACCTATGAAAGAAATCGCATATGTTCAGCAAGTGATCGATGGTGATTCGATCGAAGTGATCCTGGATGGAGCCGCGTATGACTTGAGGTATATTGGGATCGATGCCCCAGAAACAGGCATGCCTTTATCCCGAGAAGCAACGGAGGCCAACAGGCGATTGGTAGAGGGGCAGATCGTTGAGCTTGAGCAGGATGTTTCAAATACGGATCAATATGGGCGACTCCTGCGTTATGTTTATCTCCTGGATGGGACACTTGTGAATGCAGAGCTGGTTAAATTAGGGCTGGCTGCTGCGATTGCATATCCACCAGATATCCTGCATCAGGAGATTATCAATGCAAGTGAACGTGAGGCAGTGGAAGGAGGAATTGGATTATGGGCACCCATAATGACACCCACTTTGGAGAGCAATCTTGACCCAAGCGAGTATATTCAGGTAGAGCCCAATTGTTCCCAATTTAATGCCCCGGGAAATGACAACCACAATAAAAATGAAGAATTTGTATGCATCGTAAATACCGGCCCAGAAATAGTTGAAATGGAGAGCTGGAGTATCCATGATGAATATGGATGGAGCTATCAATTCCCATCATTTTCCTTGGAAAGTGGTGCAAAAGTAAAGTTAATCACAGGCTGTGGGTCCGATACTGCTCAGGATTTATACTGGTGCAAGGAGGAAACAGCAGTTTGGAATAACGATGGAGATTGTGTTTACCTAGTAAATATCGATGGAATAGAAGTGACCAAATATTGTTATTAAGAATCAATGGTTCGATCGAGTAATCTTATTTCATCAAGGTAAATAGTATGGGGGTAATTCGCTGACAGTGTTGAGTGAATCGGAAGGGGAATAGCTGTTCAATTTACCGGCTTGATTGTGAACGATCGCTGACGAAAATATAAAATCCAAGCTAAACCTGCACCAAAAGCATATAAAACAGCGCAAATGATAAATAATCCATTCAATGGCATCCATCGCAAGAGTGCATATGCAGTGATTGGTCCCAAAGCGCTACCCAAATCACCGGCGGTGTGAAGTCTGCCAATCGCTTTTCCACGTTGAGATTGACTGACCAGATCACCAGTGCGAGTAGTCATCAGGGCTTGAATGCTCCCTCCAGCAACAGCACTGAAGCAAATT
>JALHTN010000223.1 GCA_022865865.1 Anaerolineales bacterium | reverse complement strand
CACCCCGGTTGGTCTCTATCGCTCTGTCGATAACAGACTGGGTGACAGCTTGGATAGCGCTGTATGCAGTAATGCCAAAGTGTTTTTCCAGTCGGAGAGACGCGCAATGCCTGCAGCTGTGTGGAGGTACCTTGCGGGGATGGAGATCGAAATGCTGGGTACACCCGCCCGGGACCGATGAATGGCACCAGCGTCGGTGCCTCCTCCGCCAGGCTGCCGGAATTGGAAGGGGATGTGCGCCGTTTCTGCAGTAACCACAAAGTGGCGAATCAGCCTCGGATCAGCCAGGGTAGCACTATCGGCCAGGTATATGGCCGGACCGCTGTCAAGTTTTGTATTGTAAACACTGTTCTCCTGCCTGTCAGATTCCTGATCCCACCCTGGAAGATCCATGGCTGGTGTTGAATCAATTGCGATCCCCAGATCAGGATTGAATGCATAAGCAGCAACCTGAGCACCCCGCAAGCCAACCTCTTCCTGAACTGTAAAGGCCGCCAGCAGGTCAATATTGTCCGGAGCATGCTTTACCAATTCGATCAGCGTGACAACTCCCAGACGATCATCCAATGCTTTAGCTCGCAGACTCGGCCCAATCCGGGTGAATTTGGTCGCAAAGGTAGCCCGATCCCCCACTTTGACTTTCGAACTGTTTTCTAATCCAATATCTATTCGCAGTGCATCAAGTGAGATGGTGTTATTACGCTCATCGCTCGTGGTGAGGTGTATTGGTTTTGCGCCAATAACCCCAGGTAAGTGATCGTGGCCGACCCATACCGGCTTGCCAACCAGCTGCCGAATATCGATACCACCAACTGTATCGAAGCGGTAAATTCCGCCCTCTTTATGATGTATGAGCATAAAACCAATTTCATCCATGTGTGCTGCAAGCATCACTCGCATGCGTTTCTTTCTCGCTGATGATCGACCGATTTTGGTGACGAGCATATTCCCGAGAGCGTCGACCTCAACCTGGTCTGCATGAGGGCGGACCTGGTCCAATACTATTGACCGCACTTCGTTCTCATCACCAGAAACAGCGCAGGCGTTGCACAATTTTTCAAGGAGTTTGATCTGAGCAGCTCTGATTTCTGGTGTGGAATCCTTCTTGATGGAGTCTGCGCTCATGATGACTCCTCCAATGTTAATTTGTTCATATAGTTAATATCCAATTGGGTGATAAACTCGCTCAGCAGACGGGCTGTGCGCTGGATGTCTTTCAATGCCACTACTTCCACCGGTGTGTGCATATAGCGTAGGGGGATGCTGACGACCATCGTAGGGATCCCTTCCGCTGCAACCTGGATCGAGAATGCATCTGTCCCGGAGTGGCGCGGCATTACTTCTACTGCGAAGGGAACCTCGATTTGCTCGGCTGTCTTTTTTATCGATCTGTGTAAACCGGGGTGAATATTTGGTCCCCAACCGAGGGTCGGTCCTTTGTCCAATGGAAATGTCAAGTGGTCGGGAGCGCCAGGACTTTTACCCCAGGTGACATCAACTGCGACAGCGATTTGAGGGCGCAGCTGGAAAGCAGAAGTTCTTGCGCCGCCCAAAGTTTCTTCTTCTTGGGTTGTGGCAACCGCCCAGACATCCCAGGCGTGGTTGCGGGTTTGTAGATCCTCAAGACAAAGGGTTAGCGCTGCCACCGAGGCTCGATTGTCTAAAGATCTCCCGGCAAGCGTATCCCCCTGCAGCTGGATCGGTTCCTGTGCGAACGAGATCATATCTCCAATTCGCACTTGCTGATTTACTTGCCGCGGTCTCAGACCTGTATCAACGAGAAGATATTTAAGGGGTACTGGTCCTTCCTGAGCTTCAGCAGGTAATAAATGAGCTGGGGGCTGTACGATTACTCCAGGCAGGTCTTGCCTGCCATGCACGCTGACCAGCTGCCCCGGTAGAACACGCGCATCCAAGCCACCTACCTCGGTAACTCTTAAGAGACCATTTACAATGCCGGTAACCATTAACCCGATGGCATCCATATGAGCTGCGATGAGGATAGCTGGACGAGGTTCTGGGGCAGTACCACTTTTGAGTCCGTGGAGGCTTCCCAAGCGGCTAACGCTTAGTTCATCGGTAATGGGTTGCCAGGTTTTCTCAAGTATCTTTCGGATCGGTGCTTCATGACCG
Source organism: Anaerolineales bacterium (assembly GCA_022865865.1). The sequence continues at coordinate 1,493 of JALHTN010000223.1, read as the reverse complement.
GAAAGACCCGGAGTAGCGCAAAGGGTTTTTAGCAAGGCGAGAAGTTCAGTCATAGTATCCTGTCGTGCGTTCAAGGGGTGCTGGTGGCTGGCGGAGTTTCGCTGGCGGAAACGGTGGCAGTAATTGTATCTGCCTCTGTTTGTGTTATCGTTGGGGTGGGGGTAGAGGTGGCGGGTGGAGAGGGGATCACGGTTTGAGTTGCGGTATTCGATGGAGACGGAGTAATCGTGTTTGTTGGACTGGGTTGAGCCGTTTCAGTGGGTGTTGGCAATTGTGTTTCGGTAATTGTAGGCGCAGCGGTAAATGTTGCAGAAGGAAATGGACTCGAAGTTTGGGTAGGTGTATTCGTTTCCGGGAAGGTTGGAATCGCTGTTAGGGTCGCTGGCAGCGTAGAAGTAGCGACCGTGGTCTGAGTGGGAGTTGGTGTCGGCATAACACTGCGTTCCGGGGCGAGTGCTACTGTTATTAGACCTAAGCAATAACAGGGTAAGGTCGCCAGGATAGTAGCGACGAATACTAAGCGCAAGCGATTAAAAGCAAGTAGGTTAGAAAACATATATGCGCTTCACAGACTTAGATGATAACACCGGCCTGCGGTAGTGGCAAGGCGGTCACATCTTCGGTACAATTCAATCACAGCCGGATGGAAGGATGTTATGAAGTGGATCTATTTGTCTCCACACTTTGACGATGTCGCCTTTTCCTGTGGAGGACTGGTTTGGGAACAGGTCCAATCAGGAGATGATGTTTCAATTTTGACAATTTGTGCTGGGGAACCACCACCGGGTCCAATTTCCCGGTATGCTCAAAGTTTGCATGTTCGCTGGGAGACCGGTCAGGACGCAGTTTCCATCAGGAAGGCTGAGAATTTCCGGTCGTGTCAAATCTTGGGGGCGACAGCGATAAATTTTTCGATCCCTGATGTAATCTACCGCCGGTCTCCTTTGGATGGGTCCCCCATGTGTGAGTCTGATGCTGATTTGACTGCTGGATTGCGACCAGAGGAAACCCAATTGGTTGATGATCTGAAGCATATGCTTGATAAAGCTATACCTCAGACCTGTGAAATTGTCAGCCCACTCGCATTGGGAGGGCATGTAGATCATCTCCTGGTGAAGACCGCGGTCGAGGCTCTCGATCGGACAGTCTGGTATTATGCTGATTTCCCCTATTTAGTTGGCCTAGATGAAATACCGCTTGAGATTGAGACGGAGATGAGCCATGAGCTGTTTCCTATTTCGAAACGAGGGTTGAAAATTTGGAAGGCATCCATAGCTGCCCATTCTTCCCAAATCAGCACCTTTTGGGCTGACACTAACCAGATGGAAGAGGCAGTCCAGACTTATTGGGAACCGCTCCACGGTCTCAGATTATGGCAATTTACCTAGAACATACGTTTTTGTTTGCTCACTTGCAATTCAAGGTGGATTGTGTTAAAATCCGTGCGCGGCGGTGGAAGCGCAGAAATGCACTTCCAGGACGCCGCATCTCCT
>JALHTN010000222.1 GCA_022865865.1 Anaerolineales bacterium | reverse complement strand
TAGAAAATAATCTATTCTTTAAAATGTCTTGGTTTATGAATTCGGAAAAACCGGTAAGGGTTACCATAGGTCAATCGAGGTAATAACAGAAATCGTTTATCAATCATAAATATTATAGACTCAATATTGTTCAGAGTACAATCTCAATCCTGGTAAGTGGTATCGGATCAGTTACCAATGAACCTGATACCATGTTGGGCGCAAATTTCGTCAAATGGCGCGCTGTGTAAGCCCTTTACCCCATCAAAAGTGTTGAGCAACCGTTGGGCAACCTGGACAGCATTCTCACCTTTCACACCCACCCGGAGTAAGATCGCCAGCAGTTCGGCGTTGGAGAGCGACTTGGGCACTAATCTGGCTAAGCGTTCACGGGGTCGCTCAGATTCGGCAAAATCTGTGATCCGGTAGGGGGTATTCTTTTTCATGGCTTGGCTTCTTCCTCAGTTAAACGGTTTTCCCTCTTCATATGACTATACAATAATATAATCATTAGTGCAAGCATTTCTGTGAGCGAGATAGCTTCCATGCTATAATTTTTCTCAATAAGTGCCCTATGAATTTCGATCCAACTGCATTAGGTGATTTTATTCTGATCTTAACTGCCTGGGCGGCAGCGTTTTTGGTTGCCCTATGGCTGGCCCTGGTTTTTTGGACTTACCGGGATATCAAAGCAAGGGCGCGCGATCCCCTCTCACGAATCCTGGCTGTGCTGGTGGTTGCCGTCCTATTTCTACCTGGAATACTGATTTATCTGATATTACGTCCAGCCCACACCCTCGAAGACGAATACCAGCAAACTCTTGAAGAAGAGGCTCTGCTGCAGGCTATTGAAGAAAGCCCTCTGTGCCCGGGATGTGGGAGGCGCATTAAAGATAACTGGTCAATCTGTCCGAACTGCCATACCAAGCTGCGAAAGAATTGCCACCATTGCGGCAAGTTGATGGAATTACCCTGGAATATTTGCCCTTATTGTGGAACTCCCGCGCCTGGGATGCGTCGTGAACATCTAACCTTGGATGAAGCCCTGCGACCGCTTCCAGAGGAATCTGAAGAGTTGGAGGAAGTTGAAGTTGCCTTACCTGAAACCATTGCAGAACCGGATTTATATTCGGAATCAAAAGAGGATTTAGAACAGCTCGAAGATGTGCCTCAAAGTGAGGAACCTGAGGAATGAAAACATGCGGCTCAAATCCTTCTTGAGCCGCATAAGTTATTTTGGATAATCCTGTGGGGGGAACCTAACGAACCCTCTTCACATTCAGAGCATCCCAGCCTGAGTAGCTGGCCGTTTCACCTAATTCACCTTCGATGCGCAGCAACTGATTGTATTTTGCCACCCGGTCCGACCGCGCCGGGGCGCCGGTTTTGATTTGACCCATGTTGAGGGCGACTGCCAGATCAGAGATGGTGGCATCCTCGGTTTCACCGGAGCGATGGGATGTTACCGCTCGCCATCCAGCGCGATGGCAGATTTCAACAGCTTCAATTGTCTCGGTTAAGGTGCCGATCTGGTTGAGTTTGACCAGCAGCGCATTGGCTGCTTTTTCTTCGATACCCCTGCGGACACGTTCTGGATTGGTGACCAGCAGGTCATCTCCGACGATCTGGATGCGGTCACCAACCTCTGCGGTCATCAATTTCCATCCTTCCCAGTCATCCTGGGCAAGCCCGTCTTCGATCGAAACGATCGGGTATTGGTCAACCCAAGCCTTCCAGAACGCGACCATTTCTTCACTGTTCAGTTTTTTGCCTTCTCGGCGCAGGTTATATAAGCCGGTATCAGCTTCGTAAAATTCCGAAGCTGCTGGATCAAGGGCTATCGCAACCTGATCGCCAGCTGTGTAGCCAGCTCTTTCGATCGCCTCAAGGATTACTTCCACCGCTTCGGCATTGGTCTTCAAAGCCGGCGCATATCCCCCTTCATCACCAACCAGGGTTGTATAGCCATGGTTTTTGAGAACCTGCTTCAGATTTTGGTAGATTTCCGATCCCCAGCGCAGAGCTTCAGCAAAGGATTGGGCACCTAATGGCATGACCATAAATTCCTGGGCATCCGTTGACTGCCAGCCGGTATGAGCTCCGCCGTTGAGGATATTGAGCATTGGAACCGGCAGGATGTGGGCGTAAACTCCGCCAATATAGCGGTACAACGGCAATCCGACTGAATTTGCAGCAGCTTTGGCAGCTGCCAGGCTGGTGCCCAGGATCGCATTAGCTCCCAGATTTGATTTATTCTCGGTCCCATCCAGCTCGATCATTTTCATGTCGATCAGTTTTTGTTCAGTCGCATCCATACCAGTGATCAGCTCGGCGATAGCGGTGTTGGCATTTTCTACGGCTTTCAACACGCCTTTGCCGCCATAACGATCTTTGTTCTGATCGCGTAATTCCAGTGCTTCGTGGACTCCTGTTGATGCACCAGATGGTACTGCAGCTCTCCCAGTACTGCCATCTTCAAGCGTAACTTCTACTTCGACCGTTGGGTTGCCCCGTGAGTCTAGGATTTCACGGGCGGTCAATCCTGCAATTGTTGGATTCATATTTCACCTCATCAAAATTGTAATCTTGTCTGCATCCAGGCAAGATTGATAATCAATAGTCTGCGATCTTGCTCGCCTAACCGGGGTCCAGGAAAATCCCCGGTTTAATCTCAGGATGTGCTGACTTTGCTGGTCTCCATCTCGATCGGATTGGAAACTGCTGCTTGTTCGCTAACAGCTTCCAGGAAGGCTCTAAATAATGGATGGGGGCGGTTGGGGCGGGAAAGAAATTCAGGGTGGAATTGTGTTCCAAGCATGAATGGATGATCGCTTAATTCTGCAATTTCGATTAACCGCCCATCAGGTGATATCCCTGAAAAACGCATCCCAGCAGATTGGAGCAGTTCACGGTAAGCATTATTTAGCTCGAATCGGTGGCGATGCCGCTCCTCGATTTCTTTCTTCTGGTAGGCCCGTTCAGCGATCGTGCCTGGCTGCAGAACACAGGGATATAATCCCAACCGCATGGTGCCGCCCATATCAGCGATATCCCGTTGATCCGGCATCAGATCGATAACTGGATGAGAAGTCCCACGATCGAATTCGGTCGAATTAACTTCCTCGTCTCCTAAGACACTCCTGGATAATTCGACCACCATCAGCTGCATTCCTAAGCACAAACCAAAATAAGGGATTTTATTTTCGCGGGCGTAGCGGGCAGCCTGAATCATGCCCTCGATTCCACGCCCTCCGAATCCGCCAGGGACGATTATGCCGTCGGCTGCGCTTATCACATCCCAGCCGCGACCTTTCTCAAGCTCTGCTGAATGTACCCAATCGATTTCCACTTCGATGCCTAAGGATAATGCTGAATGCAGCAGCGCTTCCCGGACGCTCATATAAGCATCCCGTAGTTCAACATATTTACCAACGAGTGCTACCCGCACGGTAGGTTTGTCACGTCGTACTTCCTGGACTAAATTCTCCCAATTTTCCCAATCTGGTTTCCGGCGGGCGGTTAACCCCAAGTGATCAAGTAAATAATCACCCACGCCAGCTTTTTCAAGGAGCAAAGGCACCTCGTACAGGATTTTGGTGGTGATCATTGGAACCACTGCCTGCAGCTCTACGTCGCAAAACAGGGCGATCTTTTCGCGCAAGCTGTCATCAACCGGGTGATCAGACCGGGCAATGATCATATCCGGGGAGATGCCTATTGAGCGCAATTCACGAACTGAGTGTTGGGTGGGTTTTGTTTTCAATTCGCTTGTAGCCCCGATATGCGGCAGCCAGGTGACATGCACATACACGCTGTTCTCCCGACCTACATCAGTACGCATCTGGCGCAGTGATTCATGGAAAGGCAGCGACTCAATATCACCTACTGTGCCACCGATCTCAACCAGCACAATCTCAGCCTGGGTTGTTTTTGATACCAGGCCAATCCGTCGTTTGATCTCGTTGGTGATGTGAGGAATGACCTGGATGGTGCCTCCCAGGTAATCCCCCCGGCGTTCCTTAGCGATCACTTCTGCATATACCTGTCCAGTAGTCACATTGCACACCCGGTTTAGATTAATGTCGATAAACCTTTCGTAATGCCCAAGATCTAAATCGGTTTCAGCGCCATCAGCCAGCACATATACTTCCCCATGCTGGTAGGGGCTCATTGTTCCCGGGTCGACATTGATATATGGATCTAATTTCTGAACGGACACAGAGAAACCACGTTCTTTCAGCAGCCGACCGATAGCGGCTGTGGTGACCCCTTTTCCTACAGAACTGACCACACCACCAGTAAGAAAAACATATTTTATCGTCATCCCGCCTCCATATCTAATCGGAAATCATACCAGTAATCGACACCACTAACGGGAAAAAAAAGAAGTGGGGAGGACTGTCGGTTGACGACCTCCCCACCCGAATTCAATTGGTTGAAATCACTTTCTAAATTCACTTGCGTCAGCACACCCTTTAACCAAATTCTGGGCTGAGTTTACCATATTTGGAGGGTAATTGCAAAAACCTCAAAAACTTCCAGACATGTCTTGACGTATTGCTATTAAACGCATTATACTCACTCATCTCGGGGTGTGGCGCAGATGGCAGCGCGCCGCGTTTGGGACGCGGAGGCCAGCGGTTCAAGTCCGCTCACCCCGACTTATG
>JALHTN010000221.1 GCA_022865865.1 Anaerolineales bacterium | reverse complement strand
TGCGCCGCAAGATCGGTTTGCCCCATCAGCTGGCGTACGAAGTAGCGGTAACCTTCTTCCGTAGGAACCCGGCCTGCAGAGGTATGTGGTTGGTGTAGGAACCCGATTTCAGTTAAAGCGACCATTTCATTGCGCACAGTCGCAGGACTGAAGGGGAGTCCATACTTGTCAACCAGTGTTTTTGATCCCACCGGTTGAGCGTTATTGATATAGTCTCTAATTACTAAAGCGAGAATCAGTTTCTGCCGCTCACCAAGATTCATGATTGATCCTAAATTTTAGCACTCTCATAAAGAGAGTGCTAATTCGTACATATTTGATAATACCACGTCGTATATAGAACGTCAAGCAGACCCCAATTCAAGGGCTGTGTTCTAACAAAGTGTTAACAGAAAAGATCATTGATCGCATCTCTCGGGGAGATCAATTTCGCATAATTTTCAGGGTGAGTTCCAAATCACTTGCAAGTGGGGATTCGAAAACACTCATCTGATCATCGAGTGGATGAACCAGTTCAATCGATCTGGCATGCAAACCGGGGCGCTTCAACACCGGGTCTCCAGGCTGCCACTGTGGATCAAGTTCAGACCGCTGGATCTCTATCTGTTTCCCATACAAGCTGTCGCAGGCAACTGGGTATCCCTCACTCAAGAGATGTGCCCGGATCTGGTGCCTGCGACCAGTCTCTGGTACCGCCTCAATCAGGCAATAATCCTTAAACCGCTCGCAGACCACAAATTGAGTTAACGATGGCTTTCCATTAATCAAATCAATGACGGTTCGATGCCGCCGGCCGGCATTGATTTTAAGAGGCAGCGCTACAATTTTACGATCCCATTCCGGGTTTCCGAGCACCAGTGCGCTGTACTTCTTCTTCACTCTTCGTTCTTGGAACTGGGTATTCAATCGCTGGTGCGCTTCAGCATTGCGCGCCAGGACCATCACCCCGCTGGTGAAGCGGTCAAGGCGGTGTACGATCCACAACGGTCCATATCGTGGAGATAATAAGGACTTTACGTGAGGCAAGGCTGGATCATACCCATCCGGCAATGCCAGCATCCCAGCAGGTTTATCGATGACTAAAAGGTCTTTGTCGCCCCATATGATTGGAATTTGCGTCAACTCTACCTGCAATTCCTTCCAGGGATGGCAAGAAGGTACTTATGAACCATTCTGTTAAAGTGTATCCAAATATTTTCGATCATCTTCGCTCAAATCTGCAGTTTCGAGCAGATCTGGCCGGCGCTTGTAGGTGCGTAACAGAGCCTGTTCACGTCTCCAACTCGCTATCCGGGCATGGTCGCCCGACGCCAACACCTCAGGAACCTCCCACCCCCGAAAATCTGCTGGTCTGGTGTAATGAGGATACTCGAGCAACCCGGTAGAATGTGAGTCATCCTGGGCTCCCTTGGGATCGCCCAGTGCGCCGGGCAGCAAGCGCACCATTGAATCGATTAAAACCATTGCGGGTAATTCCCCACCGCTGAGTACATAATCTCCGATTGAAATCTCATCCGTTACCAGGTGCTGGCGCACCCGCTCGTCAACCCCCTCATAACGTCCACAGAGCAAAGTCAATTCCGGTTGGCAGCTGAGCTCATAAGCCGTTTGCTGGTCCAGCAAACGCCCCTGGGGGGTCAGCAAAACTACGGGACAGCTAATTTCTTCTCCAAGTACGCCTTCCACAGCGGTGAAAATGGGTTCAGGTTTCATGACCATGCCTCCACCACCTCCATAAGGTTGGTCATCGGTAACGTGATGACGATCTGTTGTCCAATCCCTGATATTATGTAGATTCACCTGCACCAGCTGGCGCTGAACCGCGCGATGGAGAATGCTGGTCTCCAGGTAAGGCTGGAAAACCTCAGGAAATAATGTGAATACATTAATTATCATCCTCACATTCTAGTCTCTCGGGGTTAGAATGACAAGGATTGCCTCAATCTTGACGCACTTTCGCGCAGAATGGTAAGATCATAATATGTACTTGAAAGGCAGCAAATGGCATTTGAAGAAGAAAAGCCCTCGACGCCCCAACCCGTGGCGCGTGATCTTGCTGTTAATTCTGATTGGAGCTGCACTTTATGTGAATCAGGTTATCGTACCCGCTACCCCGCCCCTGTTCATTCCAACTCTCACCCCAACCCGTGATCCAGAATCATTTATCAGCGAAGCAGATGTGCTGTTTGATAACGCAAAGTACGCTCAGGCAATCACAGCTTACGAGCAAGCGATCCAGGTAAATCCTGATAATCCCTCCATATATCTCTCAACAGCCAGGGCTCAGATCTATATAACTCAATATGCCCAGGCTCTCGAAAACGCCGAAAGGGCGCTGATTCTTAACAATAACAACCCCTTGGCGCATACACTCAAAGCCTGGTCCTTGGATTTTCTAGGCGACTACACCCAAGCCGAAGCAGCTATCAAATCTGCCCTTGAGCTCGATCCAGAAAATGCCCTGGCGCATGCTGTTTATGCGGAGATATTAATGGACAAAGCAAATGCTGGGCAAGGTGATATTAATGCCATCGATAAAGCTGCGGAAGAATCGCGCACCGCGATGGCGCTCGACCCCACCTTACTAGAATCTCGCCGCGCCCGGGGATATGTGCTCTGGAACACTGGAAACTTTGTTGAAGCCATCCAGGAATACAATGCTGCCCTGGCAATCAATGATAAAATCGCAGATTTGCATCTTGCCCTGGGATACAATTATTATCTGATCAGCGAGTATGACCAGGCTGTTCAAGCCTATCTGCAGGCTTACGCCCTCAACCCTGGTGATCCCACCCCCGCCTATGAGATCTCACGCACCTATGCTACTGTCGGCGATTTCAGCCAAGCAGTCCAGTATGCAGATCAAGCCGTGAAGACAAATCCTGAAGACCCAAGAATGCGCGGCAATTTGGGAGTGATGTATTATAAGAACAATCAGCTGCCAGAAGCCATTCAAGAGTTAGGATTAGCGATTCGAGGTGGCGGTCTGGAAGATGGGCTGGTTGTAGAAGGTCTACCGTTAAACTATGGCATTGTGGCTGAGTTTTACGCCATCTTCGGGCTGGCATTAGCGAAATCCGAACAGTGCGATGAAGCGGTCGCCATTTTCCAGGCCATTCGAAGTGGCGTTGCTGAAGACGAGATCAATGTATATAATGCGGAGCAAGGTCTAATCATTTGCCAGCAAGGCATTGGAGAAACCCCCACAGAGGAACCGACTGAGGATATCGAAAATCCTTAGAACACGTTTATGGACCAAAACCTATCCGGAGAACGACCACATTTCCGCCCCGAGAAACGAAGCATCAACCCATATCGAGTAATCATCTTGCTCGCTCTAATCATGGGTGGCATCTGGATTCTAATGAGCATCGATCGTGGGGATGTACAGCCGCTTTTCCAACCTACTCCAACAGCGACCCGCACTGTGAATTCCTATATCATGGAAGGTGAAGCCCAGTTTTATGCCGGTTCGTTGGGTGGTGCCATCGAAGCCTATCAGCTGGCAGTGTCTGTTGAGCCCAACAATGCCCACGCATGGGCCGAATTGGCTCGCATCCAGACATATTCCTCCAGTTTGCTCAGCACCGACGAGGAAAGATATGACCGTCTGACTCAGGCACTCGCCTCGATCGATCAAGCGACTGCCATCGAGCCGGATAACGCCGAGCTTCAAGCAGTACGCTCATTTGTGCTGGATTGGTATGCATCAAACCTGCTTGTGCCACCAGATGAAAGTCAAACGGCACTCAACGATGCAGAGGCAGCTGCTATACGGGCTCTGCAGCTCGACAACGAAAATGCATTGGCATTAGCATTCCTGGCTGAAATCCTCGTTGACCAACAGAAATGGTCTCAGGCTGAAGAAACCATTAAGCAGGCGGTAGCCATCGATAGCGAGTTGATGGATGTACAGCGGGTATATGGATATGTCCTTGAATCTCTGGGGCAGTACCGCCTGGCGATCGAAAAATATCAGGAAGCAGTAAATCTCAACCCTAACCTGACTTTTTTATATATATTCATCGGGCGCAATTTCCGCAGCTTAGAAGTTCACAATCGAGCGCTCGAGGAATTTGAGAGAGCTGCCCAAATCAACGAACAGCTTGGCGTCCAGGATCCGGTTCCATTCGTCGAAATCGCCAAAACCTACTCCCGGGATGGAGAATTTTTCGTCGCCGCGCTGAACGCAGAGAAAGCGATCCGCATAAACCCGTACAACGCAAATACGTACGGACAATTAGGTATTATTTACACAAAAGCCCGTAATTTCGAGGGGGCACAACCAGTATTAAAATGCGCGGTTCAGGGATGCAGCCCTGAAGAGAATCAGGTTGCCCAGGAACTTTTAGGGGAAGGGGTCGCAGTTAATGGTTTGCCGCTTACCTCGGGGACAGTTGCCTTTTATTATGCTCAATATGGGTCGGTGCTCGCCGCCCTCAGTCGACCCACCCAAAATTTCTGCCCGGAAGCGCTCGAGGTATTGAGTGAGGTGCGCGCCAGCTACCCTGAAGACCCCACCTTGAATCAAATCATTGAAGAGAACATCGCAATATGCGATTTGGTCACCCAGAGATCGGCTCCACAAGCCTCACCGGCACCCTGAATGGTCGATTTCCAATTCTTTAAACCAATTTCTCGAAAACCCTCTTGACTTTCCACTAAAACTCAGGTATGATCCCACTTGGAGTTAGCACTCTACTGCTTCGAGTGCTAACTCGTATGTATGTGAGCATACAAAACATTTTATATCCATATAGAAGGAGGCAAGTATGTCGATTTCAATTAAACCGTTAGGAAACCGCGTAGTGGTCGAACCTGAAGAGCAGGAAGAAATAACCTCTGGCGGCATCGTCCTGCCGGAAACTGCCAAAGAAAAGCCCCAAAAGGGAAAAATCTTAGCAGCCGGTCCCGGAGAACGGGATGACGATGGAAAACGGATCCCCCTGGATGTTAAAGAGGGAGACAAAGTGCTCTTTGCCAAGTATTCAGGCACAGAGATCAAACTGGATGGCAAGAAAGTGCTCATCCTGCGCGAAAGCGACTTATTAGGGATCATTGATTAAAAACCTAAAAAAAAGGAAAGGAGCTAGATTCTATGGCTGCTAAACAACTCGTATTTTCAGAAAATGCACGTCGCAACCTGCAAAACGGTATGGATGTTCTGGCGAAAGCAGTCGTCACAACATTAGGACCAAAAGGACGTAATGTAGCGATTGATCGCAAATTTGGTTCTCCAACAATCACCCACGATGGTGTCTCAGTTGCCAAGGAAATTGAACTTGATGACCCCTTCGAGAACATGGGCGCCCAACTGCTCAAAGAAGCTGCGACAAAAACCAATGACATCGCAGGTGATGGAACAACAACCTCCACTGTATTAGCTCACTCGATCGTCACCGAAGGCATGAAAAATCTGGCCGCTGGTTTTAACCCCATGCTGCTGAAGTGGGGTATTGAAGCTGCAACAAAAGCTGTAGCCCAGAAGATCTCCGAGCAGGCCATTGAAGTCACAACTAGGGACGAGATCGCCAACGTCGCCTCAATTTCCGCCCAAGACCGGACGATCGGCGAGTTGATCGCAGATGTGATGGACAAAGTTGGAAAAGACGGTGTTATCACAGTTGAAGAATCCAAGGGTTTGGAATTCGAAACAGAATTCGTGGAAGGTATGCAGTTTGATCGCGGATACATTTCGCCATACTTCATCACCAATCCAGAAGCAATGGAAGCTGATATCGAAGAGCCCTACATCTTGGTTCACGATAAGAAAATCTCTGCTGCCACCGACATTGTCCCTGTACTGGAAAAACTGGTTCAGGTTGGCAAGCGCGAGCTGGTGATCATTGCCGAGGATATTGATGGTGAAGCGCTTGCAACCTTGGTACTGAACAAGCTGCGTGGCATGCTCAACGTCGTAGCCATCAAGGCCCCTGGTTTTGGTGACCGCCGTAAAGCAATGCTGCAAGATATCGCCATTTTGACTGGTGCAACTGTTATCTCTGAAGAAACCGGTCGCAAACTGGAAACCACCGAGATTGTTGATCTGGGTCAAGCCGAGAAAATCGTTGTCACCAAAGACGACACCACAGTTGTGGGTGGTCGCGGTGAAACGGCACAGATCAAAGGTCGCATCGAGCAAATCCGTGTAGAAATAGACAAGAGCACCAGCGATTACGATAGTGAGAAACTTCAAGAACGGCTAGCGAAACTGTCCGGTGGTGTGGCCATCATCCGTGTGGGTGCAGCCACTGAAACCGAACTCAAAGAAAAGAAGCATCGCGTTGAAGATGCTCTCTCAGCTACTCGTGCTGCAGTTGAAGACGGCATCGTTCCAGGTGGCGGTGTTGCATTAATCAATGCCATGACCGCTCTTGATGATCTGACAATGGATAATGACGATGCCCAGGTTGGTGTTACTATCGTCCGCAAAGCACTGGAAATTCCTCTGCGCAAGATCGCGGAAAACGCGGGCAAAGATGGTTCAGTCATCCTCCAGGATGTTCGCCGAGAACAAGTTGCGAAGAAAAACCTCAATTATGGCTTTAACGTCATCAGCGAGGAATTTGTCGACATGGTCAAAGACGGTGTCATTGACCCAGCAAAAGTGACCCGCGGCGCCTTGGAGAATGCAGCCTCAATCGCTGCTATGATCCTGACCACGGAAGCCCTGATCACCGATGTTCCGGAGAAGGATGGACCTCCTGCAGGACCACCTATGCCGGAGTACTAAACCGAATAGATTAATATTTCAATTCAGGCGAGGCGAGGCCGAGCTTAAGATGGCCTCTCTCGCCAATTTTCTTTTTGACAAAGCAGCATTGCCATGTTAAAATGGCACCTGCTATCGAGTTCGACACTCGGCCGGAATTCCGGCCTGCTATTCAATACCGCATACCTAGTAGAATCAACCACTTTTAGTTATCGGAAAGAGATTGCAAGCCCCGGTCGGTGAATCCTTCAGGGGCATTTTTTTGTAATTATTGTTGAACATCATTTTTCAACACTAAAATTCTTCAACCCCAATTTAAACCAGCCTGATTGCTGGGAATCTGGGGTTGCTATTAAGGAAAAGTATCAAATATGAGTAACAAGAGATTAAGAATCACACCTCTAGGTGGTCTAGGGGAAGTCGGAAAAAATATGATCCTCTATGAATATGGGGATAATATTCTCGTCGTTGACTCGGGCATCATGTTTCCCGAGAACGATATGTTGGGGATTGATTACATCATTCCCGATTTCAATTACCTGCTGGAAAAACGTCATTTGGTGCGCGGCATCATCATTACCCACGGTCATGAGGATCATACCGGGGCTATTCGCCATGTAATCGAGGAAATTCAAGCCCCGATCTACGCGACCCCGCTCACCAGGGGCTTGATTGAGGGCAAGTTAGCCCGAGGCGGATTACTCGATCGAGCTGATTTGCACACCGTAGAAGCAGGCGAAACAATCCAAATCAACCCCTTCGAGGTTGAATTTTTCCACGTATGCCACTCGATACCTGATGGTGTTGGTCTGGGTATTACAACTCCCGCCGGACTAGTCGTTCATTCTGGTGACTACAAATTCGATCACACACCCGTGGATGGGTGGCCAACTGATTACGCAAAATTAGGTGAGTTCTCCGGTCGCGGAGTCTTGGCGCTGCTTGCCGACTCAACCAATGCAGATTCACCCGGCTGGACCCCATCTGAAAGGGTGATCGATCCAGCATTCGATCAAGTATTCAGTAATGCCGCTGGGCGCATCATCATCGCCAGCTTCGCATCTCTGATCTCGCGTATGCAGCAAGTAGTGAATGCAGCCCAACGCCATAATCGCAAGGTTGCCTTTGTGGGCATGAGTATGGTTGAAAACGCCAAAATAGCCCACAAGTTGGGTTATCTCAAAATTCCAGAAGGACTGCAGGTGAATATCGACAAGGCATTAAAGATGGACCCAAGCCAGATTGTACTGATGTCCACTGGTACGCAAGGAGAACCATCTTCAATTTTAGGCCGGCTTTCCACCGGAACCAACCGCCAGTTTGATGTGATCCCCGGTGACACAATTGTGCTCTCATCCCATCCAATACCGGGCAATGAGGAAAGCATCTACCGGACCATCAACCGTCTTTTCCGGCGCGGAGCAAATGTGATCTATGAACCCATTGCTCCTGTCCATGTTTCGGGTCACGCCAGCCAGGAAGAAATGAAGCTGCTGATCCATCTGGTCAAGCCCAAATACTTAATCCCCATCCATGGCGAACTGCGCCATATGAAACAGCATGCCACGATAGCCCAAGAAGTCGGTATACCGGAAGAAAATATTGCCGTGATTGAAAATGGCCAAATGGTCGAATTTGAAGATGGTCTGATGAGTTTAGGTGATCGGGTCCCAGGAGGGTATGTATTCGTGGATGGCTCTCGGGTCGGTGAGGTTGGACCGAGTGTAGTTCGTGAAAGAGAAGCCCTTGCTCGGAACGGGATCGTCGTCATCAGCCTGATCTTGGAGAAAAGCAGCGGTCGATTATTGGAAGAGCCGGAGATCATCACCCGCGGATTTGTTTATAAACGAGATGCCGAGGAATTACTGGTTTTGGCCAAAAACAGGATCACGGATACCATCAAAAGGGGCAATGGAAATCTCCAGAATGATATCGAGCAGACTGTCAAATCCTTCTTTTACAATGAGACCAAACGCCGACCGATGGTGTTTGTCACCATCAACCGCTTATAAGCCAGGTAAATCCACAACAGATGGAACTGTGTAAAAACACAAACCATTCATAACACAATCAAGGTTCTCCCTGCATATACGGGAGAGCCTTTGCTTTTGGTAATATTTCAATGATCTCCAAACACAATCGGAAGAACTAGCGTGAGTGAGACTAACGGTGGATAAATCGCGGTTTACAACCAATCCCAGGAGTCGTTTTTCCACCCAAATTCCCCCAGCAGGGGAACAAACGCTACAGCAACTGTCCTTACGTGATGAAAATCTTCGCCATCCCGATTCCAGCTTTCAAGGAATTGGCCCATTCTGCCCCCTACTGGTATCACTAGGCGTCCACCATCAGCCAGCTGGTGAAGCAGTGGTTTTGGAACTTTGGGCGCGGCCGCTGTGGTGATAATCGCATCATATGGCGCATTTGCAGGCCAACCCCGGGTGCCATCCCCTACATGAACGATTACATTCTTAATATCAAGCGCAGTGATGCATGCCAGAGCTTGTTTGGCTAAAGTTTCATGGCGTTCTACAGTATGCACTTCTCGGGCTACCAATGACAATATCGCTGCTTGGTATCCTGAACCTGTTCCGATCTCTAACACGCCCTCGTGACCTTGTAAGCCCAACATCTGGGTCATTAAAGCCACAATATAAGGCTGCGAGATGGTTTGATTCTGACCGATCGGCAAAGGACTATCCCTGTAAGCCAGGTGCTTTTGTTCCTCGGGCACGAAGAGATGGCGGGGCACTCTCCGCATAGCATCCAAGACGCGCGAATCAGTGATATCGCGGCTTAGAAATTGTTCTTCCACCATACGCTGGCGTTCAAGCTTGTAATTGGTCTCTTCTTTCATCGGTAACAGGCTTTAATCATCCCCTTTAAAAATAATGACGTCATTCAGCTTGAACCTGATTATTACCAGGCATTCACAAAGTTCTCCCAAAAAGCCGAAACCTCTCCAGGTGAAAACGGTGTATATAAGCTCAGACGATCAGCCATACCCTGATAGCGGTTTTTCAGAGCAGCTGGCAGCTCATCCGGTGCGGCGGTTGTGGCGAATACATCCAGCATTTCATCAGTGATGATTTCCGGCATTTCCCCCCATTTTCCTCGGGCAGCTAAAGCAGTTAAACCTTCTGCCGCTTTGTCCCAGCCATGTAGTGTCATCACTGGACGGTAGGATGGAGTGGATGCATAAAAGGCTATCTGCTGGCGGACAGTTTCTCTCTGGCCAGGGTCGCAAATGGTAAAAGCTGTCACCGAAATTGATATAGCTCCATTACTGCGACCGGCTTTGAGCGCGCCCTGTTCAATAGCTGGCAGGATCACTGCTTTCAAATATTTGGGGCTGTGAAAGGGGTGCACCAGGAAGCCATCGGCGATCTCCCCGGTCAGTCGAGCCAGCCCCGTATTCACCCCAGCGATATAGATTGGGATATCTGGGTGATCAATCGGTCCAGGATTAAAAAACGGGGACATCAGGGTGAGTTTGTAATAATCGCCCCGAAAATCGAGCCTTTCACCTGTCTGCCAGGTGTGCCAGAGAGCGCGCATAGCCGCGATTTGGTCCCTGAGTTTTGTCACCGGTGATTCTGGCCAAGGCATCCCAAATCTGCGTTCGATATGAGCCTTGACCTGGGTTCCTAATCCCAAGCTGAAGCGGCCATTGGAGGACTGCGCCAAATCCCAGGCCGTGTAAGCAATCGTCGCTGGACTGCGTGCAAAGGAAACTGCAACTGCTGTCCCGAAATTTAGCTTCTGGGTGTGCTCAGCTGCTACGGCCAAAGGCAGGAAAGGATCATGAGTGGTTTCCGAGGACCACAAGGTATTGAATCCCAGTCTTTCAGCCTCTATCGCAATGTGTGGCACCGCTGGGAGCGGAACCGGGGGTAAGGCGGCATCAAGCAGCATATCATTTAATCCCATCTTAATTCAGCAACCAGGAACAAGCACAAAGCACCCAAAAATCCCACAGGATCTGCGTAAATTTAATTCATTAGATATGCCATGATCCACTGTGTGGTGGCTACTAATGCGTCCACATGTGTGCGCTCATAATTATGGGAAGCATCTACACCTGGTCCGATCAAAGCTAATGCCACATCACCACCAGCTCGCCAGAAGGCTTCTCCATCAGAACCATAGTATGGATAGATATCTACTTTATAAGGAATTTCAAAATCTTCGGCCAATTGACGCAGTTTTTGGTTCAACCCATAGTGATACGGTCCACCAGAATCTTTTACACACAGCGTAGCATGGAATTCATCCGAAGTCTGGCCCTCCCCAATGGCAGCCATATCCACAGCAACGAGCTCAGCCAGATCGTTTGGAAATCCAGAAGCAGCACCATGCCCTACTTCCTCGTAATTGCTTATATGGAATGTCGTGGTCTGGGCGGGCTTTAACCCAGCTGCATGCATGGATCTGATTGCAGCGCAGATACAGGCAATACAGGCCTTATCATCCAGGTGTCGCGAACGGATAAAACCATCAACCATCTCCACCCGGGGATCAAAAGCCACAAAATCCCCGACCTGGATACCCATCTCTCGGGTCTGATCCGCATCCAAGGTCCGAGCATCAAGACGCACCTCCATACTGTCATCTTCTCGCTTCAGCTCATTGACTTGATTTCCGTATACATGCCCGGATGATTTGGTCAGCAAAATCGAACCCCGGAATGCTTCCCCTTGCGAACTAAAAACAGTGCAGCCCTCCCCTTCAACTGTATTCCATGCAAATCCACCAATGCGGGTTAGCTTCAATCGCCCATTGGGTTTGATCTCCTTGACCATTGCTCCCAATGTATCAGCATGAGCAGTGAGACCACGTGGAGAGTCTTGCGCGGCTCCATCCCAGGTAGCTACCAGGGCTCCT